>NZ_JBFRER010000041.1:0-55596 GCF_052114405.1 Streptomyces sp. M-16
CGGCCGCTCCGGGCGCGGCGGCCCTGGGCGCCGCGGCCCCGCGCACCGTCGCCCCGGGTGCGGCTCCCGTGCCGRCGAGGGCCAGCAGTACGAGGGCCAGCACGGGCAGCGCCGGGCGGACCCCGGGCCGGGCCCGGGGCGGCGGCTTCGTCATCGGGGCCCCGTCAGACCGGCAGCGACCAGGCCTGGTCGGCCCGGTGGTCACCGCAGGGGGCCAGCCGCAGCCGCTCGGCCGGGGCGTCCGGGGTCGCGGGCGCGGCCGGGGCGGTCAGGCACTGGCCGCTCGTCTCCTCGACCAGGGCCCCGTCGCGCCGGTGGTGCCAGCTCTGTCCCGCCTGGCGCCCGGGGGCGCAGTCGGTCAGCTCCACGACCGCGTTCCCGCCCGCCGCCAGGCACTTCCCGTCCAGCCGCACCCGTCCGCCGCCACCCAGGGTCCAGCGCTGGTCGCTTCCGGCGGTGCAGCCGGCCAGTACGACGGCGCCGACGCCGCTGGTGTTGGCCCCGTCGGCGCACGCGGCCCCGAGGCCGTTGAGCTGACCGGTGGGCACGGCCTCGGCGCAGCCGTGCGGGGTGAGCCGCCAGACCGCCGTGTCGTGTGCGGCGAGCCGCCCGGTCAGCGCGTCGGAGACCGCGGTGGTCCGCCCGCTCCACAGGTCCTCGGCGTCCACCGTGCAGGTCCGCAGCCCGATGTCGGCCAGCGGTACCGAGACGTCCCGGGTGGCGCCGGAGCGGTTGAGCACGGCCACCGCGCGGTCGCCGTTCGCCAGCGGCCGGACCAGGACGTCGAAGGTGGCGTTCGAGGAGACGACCGAGCCCTGCCGGCCCATCGGGTCCTGGTCGAGGGCGATCAGGCGGGTGTTGCCGAGGGCCGCCAGGCCGCCCGGGGTCAGTTCGGAGACCCGGGAGGACAGGATGAAGGGGGCCGCCATCATCGCCCACAGCCCGACCTGGCTGCGGCTCTCCGCGTCGGTCAGCCCCGGGGCGCCGGCGATCAGGAAGTCGGGGTCGTTCCAGTTGCCGGGGCCCGCGTACCGGCCGAGCCACCGGTTGTAGCCGTAGTTGCCGAGTACGGAGCTCCACCGCGAGGTGTCGGGGGCGGAGGGCTTGTAGACCTTGATGTCGCGGCCCTCGCGCCACAGCTGGCCGGTCTCGCCGACCCAGTCGAGCACCTTGTGCCAGTCGGAGCCGCCCCATTCGCCCTGCTGGAAGTAGGCGGGCGCGGAGGCCGAGAGCACCATCGGGCGGCCGCTGTCGCGCAGCGCGCGGGCTACGGAGTTGTAGGCGTCGCGGTAGGCCTCCTCCTTGGTCCTGCCGGGCGGCACCCACAGGTTGCAGCCGTCCATCTTCACGTAGTCCACGTTCCAGGACGCGAACCGCAGGGCGTCGCGGGCGTAGTGGTCCGCGCCGCCGCCCTCGGGGGCGCCGCTGCCGGGGTAGCGCTCGCAGGTGAGGGATCCGGCGTCCTCGTAGATGCCGAACTTCAGCCCCTTGCCGTGCAGGTACGCGCCGAGCCAGGCCATGCCGTGCGGGAACTTCGCGGTGTCGGCGACCAGGTTCCCCTGCGCGTCGCGGCTCTTGTCCATCCAGCAGTCGTCGACGGTCACCGTGTCGTAACCCTTGGCGGCGAGCCCGCTGGAGACCAGCGCGTCCGCGTTGGCGACCACCGTGGCCTCGTCGACGTCGCACATGTAGTGCGCCCAGTTGTTCCACCCCATGGGCGGGGTGAGGGCGAGCGGGGTGTCCCAGGTCGCCGTCGGCTCGGCCGCCGCCGGGGCGGGGCAGAGCGCGAGGGCCAGCAGGGCGGCCGCGGTCAGGCAGGGGAGCGAGGCGCGCAGGCGAGGCGGCACGGGGTCTCCTTGACGTGGTGGCGTACCGGCGGGGGCGTTCGTGCGCCCAGTGCAGCGGTGCGACTACCCGCTGTCAACATAAGTCGATGGTTCCACGTCAATGACCAGCAATATGGGTGCAGTCGGGAGCGCGGCCGGGGCCCGCCAGCACGCTGATACGGCGTATGTGCCACTGGCTGATACGCTGTATCTCATGCCGAGGAGATCCACCGCCCTGGACCGGGCGACACCGGAGGCCATCGCCCTCACCGCCCTGCGCGTCCTCGACGAGGAAGGCCCCGGGGCCCTCAGCTTCCGTGCCCTCGCCGACCGGCTCGGCGTCTCCCACGCCACCGTCCAGCGCCGCTGCGTCGACCTCGCCGGTCTGCTCGACCTGTGCACCGAACACCTCGCCGCCCAGCTCCCCGAGATCCCCGCCGGCACGGACTGGGCCGAGGCCACCGAGCGGCGGTTCGGCGCGCTCTACCGGCTGCTCACCGCCCACCCCGGACTGCTCGTGCTGCGCGGCGGCCGGCCCTGGCTCGGCCGTCAGCTGCTGGCCCGCCTCGTCGAACCCGCCCTCGCCGACAGCGTCGCCGCCGGGATGAGCGCCGCCGAGGCCATGACCGTCTACCGCCGCATGTACCTGCTCACCCTGGGCAGCGCCGCCTTCGTCGACCACCGGGACCCGGGCGCCGTCACCGCCGCCTCCCGCGCCGCGCTCGCCGCGCTGGATCCGGCCGAGTTCCCGGTGCTGGCCGGCGGGCTGGCCGACGTACTGCCCCCGCTGACCGACCACGAGGTGTACTACGGCGCCCTGCGCCAGCTCATCGAGGCCGCCCGGCCCGCCGTCTGAAAGGCAGTCCGACCATGGAACAGCAGCTCGACCACGCCGCCGTCCGCGCCGCCGCCCGCCGGGTGGCGGGGACGATCCGCCCCGCCGCCGTCGTGCCCGCCACCGAAGGGGTCTGGTACGCCCTGGAGCACCTCCAGCACACCGGCTCCTTCAAGGCCCGCGGTGCCCACAACTTCCTCGCGGCCCACCGTGAGGCCGGCGCCCTGCCCGTCGCCGGGGTCACCATCGCCTCCGGCGGCAACGCGGGCCTCGCCTGCGCCTGGGCGGCCCGCGCGCACGGCGTCCCCGCCACCGTCTTCCTCCCCGTCAACGCGCCGCGCGTCAAGGTGGAACGCCTGCGCGGCTACGGCGCCGACGTACGGCTCGTCGGGGACCGCTACGCCGAAGCGCTGGCCGCCTGCCGGGAGTTCGCCGCCGACAGCGGAGCCCTGAGCAGCCACGCCTACGACCATCCCCTGGTGGCCGCCGGCGCCGGCACCCTGCTGGAGGAGATCCGGACCGCCCTGCCCGGCCTGGACACCGTCGTCGTCGCGGTCGGCGGCGGCGGTCTGTTCGCGGGCGTCGCCACCGCCGCCCGCGCCCACGGCGTACGGGTGGTCGCGGCCGAACCGGAGCACTGCCGCGCCCTGAACGCCGCCCTGGAGGCGGGCCGCCCCGTCGACGTCCCCGTGGCCTCCGTGGCCGCCGACTCCCTCGGCGCCACCCGGGTCTCCGCCGACGCGCTGGCCGCCGCCCGCGCCGGCAACGCCACCTCGGTCCTGGTCCCGGACGAGGCCATCACCGCCGCCCGCCGGGCCCTGTGGGAGGAGCACCGCATCGTGGTCGAGGCCGGCGCCGCCACCGCCCTGGCGGCCCTGCGCACCGCGGAGCGGCCGCTTGGCGAACGCGTCGCCGTCGTCCTGTGCGGTGCCAACACCGACCCCGCCGACCTCTGACCGGTACGGGAGCCCGATCGATCGGCGCGGGCAGCCGGCGCGCCGCCCCGGCGACCGGGCCTACGGGGCCTCCTGCCCGTCGCGGACCACGACCACCGTGCTCGCGGCGTACTGGACGACCTGCTGGCTCACCGAGCCCAGCAGGGCGCCCTTGATCCCGCCGTACCCGCGCGTGCCGACCACCGTCAGCTCCGCCTCCCGGGAGGCCTCCACCAGGACCCGGGCCGGCGGGCCCTGTTCGACCCGGCGGAAGACCGGGACGCCGGGCGAGGCGCCGACCGCCTCGGCGACGGTGTCCGCCAGCCGCTGCCGCGCCCCCTCCTCGGCGGACACCAGTTCCGCCTGCTCCGCGGTGCCCACCGCGAACGGGTTGGTGTTCCACTGCCAGCTCATGACGGCGTGCACCCGGCTCCCGGTGGCCCTCGCCTGGCCCACCGCCCAGCGGAGGGCTTCCTTCGAATGGGCCGAACCGTCCACGCCGACGACGATCAGGGGCTCGATGGTCTCACTCACAGTGGGTTCCTCTCGGTTCGTCCGGATCGTCCCTCCCTCCCTGTATACACGGGCCGGGGGATCCGCCCTCGAACGACGATCGTCGCGGCGGCCGAAGACTTTGGGGGACAGCGGGGACGGCCCGCCCGCTGCGAAGGTCGGTACGACGGCGGGAACGCGCCGGAACGCGACGGCACGGAGGAAACGGGCGATGGCTCAGCGCAAGGGATGTCTGATCGGCTGCGGCGTGGCGCTGGTGGTGGGGATCGGGCTCGCCGTCGCGCTGCTCTTCGGCGTCTCCAAGGTCCTGGACGTGGCCGACAAGACCCTGGTCGACCCGAAGGTCTACGCGGAGGCCAAGGTCGGCGACCCGGAGGGCGAGGTCCGCGGCAGGCTGCCCTCCGGCGAGACCTTCGTCAAGGCCGCCCTCAAGGAGGGCGGTCCGGCCGAGCCCGCGGGCAGCACCTGCTCCTGGTACCTCTCCACCAGCGACAGCGGCGACGACGTGCTGCGCTTCTGCTTCAAGGACGGAAAGCTCGCGGACAAGGCCGAGTACCGCATGAAGTAGCCCCTTTGCCGGGGCGTCACCCGCCTCCCGGCCGGCCGTCCAGCCGGGAGGCGGAGCGGGCCAGCCCCGCGGCGGCCGTGTCGCAGCGCAGGGCCAGCTCGTCCACGCGGGCCCGGAAGGCGTCCGCCTGCGCGCCCTTCCAGTCGAGGTGCTCGCAGGCGCCGCGCAGCCGCCGGGCGCGTTCGCGCAGCGTGGCGGCGTGGGCGCGCAGCCCCTCCGCCGGGTCGGGCCGCCCGCTCACGCCTGCTCCTTCCAGGGCGCGAAGGCGTTCGTCACCCCGGCCAGCGCGGGCGCCAGCTCGGGGTGGTGCCGCAGCAGCACCGTGACCATCGAGTTGCGGTCGATCCAGCGCAGCCCCTCCGGCGTGTACACCTCCGGCCGGTAGTCGGTGGTGAAGAAGCGGTCGCTCTTCAGGCGCCGGCTGGCCATCAGGATGAAGATCCGGAAGAGGGTGTCGCTGAACCCGAAGCCCGCCGGGCGGGGTTCGGCGAGGTTCCCGACGAGGGTGTCGACCCGGTCGAGCCGGCCGTCGTAGAGCTCCCGCAGCAGCGGGGTGTCGCCCGGGTGGCCGCCGGTGAGCTCCTCGAAGGAGGTGACGGGCCGCTTGCGCAGCATCTGCCGGTAGGCGTTGTAACGGGGGATGCCGCGCTCGCGGTCGCGCAGGATGTCCACGGTCCCGAGGTCGACGTGCTCGCCCGACAGGCGCTTGAGGTTGCGCAGCGCGTCCGGGTGGTTGTGCAGGACCAGGGCGCCGGGGTGCGTGACGCCGAAGGTGTAGAGCAGGTCGCTCGTCCCGTACGCGTCGACCGAGTCCCGGGTCATGGCCCCCTGCATGTCGTCGAATCCGATGACCTTCCGCGTCCCGCCCCGCCGGTGGTCGCGGACGGTGATCTCGTCGGGGATCAGGGGGTGCAGCCGGTACGCCGAGACGAACTCCTCCGTCATGGAGAAGGGCGCGGCGTGGTGGTCGGTCCGGGAACCGAGGATGCCGCTCAGGGCCTCGCCGCCGATCCGGCCGAACCGGCGCGTCACCCAACGCGGCAGCAGGCCGTGCCAGTTGGCGTTCATCGACTGCCGGAGCACCGGGGTGTCGAGGATCCCCGGGGTCCACTCGACCGTGTGGATCTTCGCCATGAGGGCCGTGTTGACCAGCCGGGCCGTGTGGAAGAGCCGCTCGTCGTCCCAGGTGGGGTGGTGCGAACGGACCAGGTCGCAGATGGAGTTGTGCTCCTTCGCGAAGAGCGTGTGCAGCAGCGAGAGCCCGGCCCAGTAGTCGCTGTTCATGCCCGTGGCGTCCAGGCAGCCCATGCCCGGCCGCGGATCGGCCGGGAGCCGGCCGCCGTCGAGGATCAGGTGCCCGTGCTCCCCGGTGCGCAGCGAGYGGCAGCGGGCCTCGTCCGAGCCGTAGATCTGCGAACCGTCCCACCAGTGGGTGACCGTGTTCTCGTACGTCGGCGGGGCGCCGGGCGTGGTGTGGGAGACCGGGTCGGGACGGGTGCGGTTCACCCGCATCGGGCAGCCGCCGGCCTGCTCCTCCCAGTCGTCGTCCGCGGCGAGCGGGACGGTGAACGGCTCCGCCTCCTCGTTGTCGCCGTGGTTGGCCCAGCCGTGGTTCTGGAACTGGATCCACGCCGCGGCCAGCAGGTTCAGCGTGGGCGCCGGGACGAAACCCCGCCGGGCCAGCAGCTGCCGGCTGACCTCGCGGGGGCTGGGCGCCATCAGGTCCTCCCCGTCGGGGAAGGCCATGTGCAGCGGCGCGTTGCGGTCCAGCCGGGTGCCGACCCGGCCCATGTCCACGTCGTACGGGTCGTAGCCCGAGCCGTCGTACGAGCGGTACGGCGCCGGCTGCGCGGTGGGGCGCCGGTCGCGTTCGCCGCCCGCGCCGAAGGTGTCGTGCAGGTTGTGCCGGCGCAGGTCCTCGCGGAGCACCGCCAGGTTCAACAAACCGAGCGGGGCGGGCAGTTCGTACCACTCGTAGCTGCGGTTGACCAGGGAGAACGCGGCCGACTCCAGCCGTTCCAGAACCCCGGGCGGCCCGTACGGCTCCGGGGAGGGGGGCGTCGGGTGCGGCCTCTCCGGCGGTGGCGGCCCGTCGTCCGTGTTCCCGTCCCGCCCCCGCGCCCCCGGGGGCGTCGGGGGAGCGGTCGGCTCGGCGGTCCGGGGGGTGGTCTCGGTCATCGGGGTCCTCAGCGGTCGTGGAGGGTGAAGAAGTGCGTGCCGGTGACCCGGCCGCGGAACGGGGCGAGTTCGGAGTCGACGTGCGCCCGCGCGTGCGGGACGTCGTGTTCGAGGTTGTGCGCGTACCGCTCGGCCGCGTGGCACAGCGGGAAGGCGTGGGTGTCGTCGGCCCAGGTGAACTCGGTGAAGCCGGCGGGCGGCGCGTACGGGGAGACCGCCGAACGCCCCTCCAGGCTGGGCACGATGTCGTGCTCGTTGACCAGGGACACCACCCGCGTCCGCGGGTCGGCGGCCCGCTTGTGGTCGACGGGCGAACCGATCGCGATCACGTGCGTGACCGTGTACAGCGCGTTGAAGTCCCGGCTCGACGCCAGGTTCATGGCGGTGATCCCGCCCTGGCTGTGGCCCACCAGGGCCACCTCCGTGCCGGAGGGGACCAGCCGGCGCAGCGCCTTGACGACCGCCCGGGTGTACGGGGTCTCGCGGGCGCCGACCGCGTCGATGGCGCCCACCAGGTCCTGTGGGCCCTGCGCGTTGAACGCCTTGCCCATCCCGGCCAGTTGCACGACGTGGCGGGCCACGCCGTCCGGCCCGGCCACCTGCTGCACCAGCAGCAGGCCGCCGGTGCCGATGCGCCCGATGTTGCGGACGTAGCCCACGATGGAGCCGGAGGTGTCGAGGTCCTCCAGCAGTTCGGCCGACGCGGTGTGCGGTTCGGCCCGGCCCGCGCCCCGGTCCAGCACCGACCAGAGCGCCGCGCTGATCCCCAGGAAGCAGTCCGAGGTCAGGGGGCGGCCCGTGGCGATCTGCCAGCCCGCGTTGTCGTTGAAGGGGTTCTCGTCGGTCAGTGCGTTCCAGGCCATGATGTCGGCGAAGGACGGCGCCAGCAGCGCCAGCGCGTACTCGGCACCCTTCTCCGTCAGCAGTCCCTTGAACACCCGTACCGCCTCGGCCTGCCGGTCCTCGTCGATGGCGCGCAGCACCCTGGAGGTGGTCGGGTTCTCCAGCAGTTCCGGGTGGCGCACCGACGCCGCCCGGATCCGGGCCTTGAGCCCCTCGACGGCCAGACTCACCGCCAGGCTCTCCCTGCTGGTCAGTACGCCGGCCAGCCAGAGCGCCCCGGCCAGCGGGTGACGGCCGTGCGGGGCCCAGCCGAAGCCCCGGGAGTCCGTCAGCGCGGACAGCAGCTCCCGCCGGTTGCCGCGCCGGCGGCGGCGGGGGCCGGCCGTGGCGGGCGCCGGACGCGGGGACAGGGCGACGCGGGAGGCGTAGCGGGCGGCCTCCCGTACCGCGTCGGCGGCCTCGGCCAGCTCGGCGCAGACCGCGTGCAGCGAGGCGACGTCCGGTTCGGTGACGGACGGGACGGCTGGGGGCATGACACTCCCTCTCTGGGGCCCGGTGCGCCTCCGGGGCGTCCGGGCCCTGGCTCACGGGTCGGTTCAGCGGCGGGTGAGGCGCAGGCGGAGGGCGGCCGTGTCGAGGATCCCCGGCAGCGGGCGCGCCACGTCGAGGGCCGGGCGGGCCGCGGTGATGCGGTGGCCGCGCAGCACCTCGGCACAGACCAGGGAGGTCAGCAGCAGGGCGATGTGCTCGCCCGGGCAGCGGGCCCCGCCGTGGCTGAACGGGGCCACCCGGGTGTCCCCGTGCACGTCCGGCACCAGCCAGCGGCCGGGCGCGAAGAGGTTGCCGCCGTCGACCTGTTCGGGGTCGCGCTGGTGGAAGCCCATCGGGACGAGGACGTTGGTCCCGGCCGGGTAGCGCACCCCGCGCCACTCGGTCTCGGTACGGGTGACCCGTACCAGGTCCGGGACGATCGGGTACAGCCGGACCGACTCCTCCAGGCAGGCCCGCAGCCGCGGCAGCCCCGCCGTGCCGGCCGCCGCGTCGGCGTGCGCCGCCTCCTGCTCCGCGGGGTGGTGCGCCAGCAGGAACAGGGTGCGCAGCACCACCGGCGCGGCGAGGTCCACGCCGAGCAGCCAGTGATGGGTCTGCCCGAGCGGGTCCGTGCCGTCCGGGGAGGGCTCGCTCAGCGCGCGGGCCGCCAGGGTGTGGGCGGGCGCGGCGGCCGCGTACCGGGCGATCCGGTCCTCGACCTCGGCGTAGAGCGCCTTCGCCGCCTCCGGGCGCCTGCGGCCCATCCAGTTGGCGTGCCCGCGCAGGGTCACGAGCCGGTCGGACAGCTCCTGGTCCCCGGCGGCCTGGTCGCCGAGGACCACCCGCCGGGAGATGCGGGTCATGGCCTTCCGGAACAGCGGGAACCCGACGACGCTCCGCGCGGTCAGCCGCCGGCACTCCTCCTCGACGACCGTACGGAACTCCTCGCAGGAGGGGTGCACCGGCCGGTCGGCGGCGAGCGCCCGGTCGTTGACCCGCCGCCGGTCCTCGCGCACCGGGCCGTGCGAGCAGATCACGCCGGTCGGCTCGAACACCGAGAGGCTGTCGTACTTGTCCTTCGCGTCCATGGCGAGCGTGGACACCGGCTCCTCGAAGAACCGCCGGACGTCGGCCTGGTCCAGCAGCACCAGCATCTCGCCGGACAGTGCCCGCACCATGACGGGCGCCCCGCGGTGCCGGGCCCGCATGGCGCGCAGCGTCGCGTTGGACCAGGCGGGCTGGTTGACGCGGGAGTACAGGGACATCACCCCGAACCGGGGGTTGGCGACGCCCCGGACGAACACCGGCAGGGTGTGCGTGGCGACGAAGCGGACGGTCTCCGCCAGCCCCGCCCGGACGGGGGGCAGCGGGGCGGGCGCCGGGCGCGCGGCGGACCCGGTCCCGGCGGCCCCGGTCCCGGCGGCCCCGGGGGCTTCGGAGGGGCGGCGCCCGGCGGCTCCGGTCCCGGTCTCGGCGGACTGGGTCATGCCGTGACCACCTTTCCGGGGTTGAGGAGGTTCCGCGGGTCGAAGAGCCGCTTGAGGCCCCGCTGCAACTCCAGCGACACGGGGCCCAGTTCGCGCTCCAGCCAGTCCCGCTTCAGGGTGCCGACGCCGTGTTCCCCGGTGGTCGTGCCACCCAGGGCCAGACCGGCCTCCATGATGTCGTCGTACGCCGACCGGGCGCGGGCCGACTCGTCCGCGTCGGACTCGTCGAAGACCACGGTGGGGTGCAGGTTCCCGTCCCCGGCGTGCCCGAGGGTGAAGATCTGCAGCCGGTGGTGCGAGGCGATCCGCTCGATCTGCCCGACCAGCTCCGGCAGCGCGGACCGCGGCACCGCCACGTCCTCGATGAACGCGGTCAGCCCGCCGCCCCGGGAGGCCATGTACGCGGCGAGCGCCGGACTGACCAGCCGGCGCGCCTCGATGATCTCCCGGGCCTCCTCGGCGGTCGCGGCGGTGGCGATGTGGTCGGCCCCGGCCTCCTTGCAGAGCAGCTCCATGGCGGTCAGGTCCGACGAGGGGTCGACGCCGTCGCTCTCCACGATCAGTGTGGCGGCGCTCCCGGTGTGCAGCAGCCGGTGGCGGCCGAGGTTCACGACGGCCTCCGTGGTGGCCCGGTCGAGGAGTTCCAGCGCGGACGGGGTGTGCCCGGCGGCGGTGATCGCGGCGACGGCCTCGCCGGCCGCCTTGAGGGAGGGGAACTGCGCGAGGAGGGAGAGGGCCGGCGGCCGGGCGGGCCGCAGGGCGAGGGTGGCCCCGACGACCACGGCCAGGGTGCCCTCGGAGCCGACGACCAGCCGGGTGAGGTCGTAGCCGGCGACGCCCTTGACGGTGTCCCGGCCCGTGCGCAGCCGGCGGCCGTCGGGGAGGACGAGGTCCAGGCCGAGGACGTAGTCGGCGGTGACCCCGTACTTGACGCAGCAGATGCCGCCCGCGCCGGTGGCGATGTTCCCGCCGATGGTGCAGTGCTCCCAGGAGGCGGGGTCCGGCGGGTACRTCAGCCCGTGCTCGG
The DNA here is from genome assembly GCF_052114405.1 of Streptomyces sp. M-16. Classification (NCBI taxonomy): domain Bacteria; kingdom Bacillati; phylum Actinomycetota; class Actinomycetes; order Kitasatosporales; family Streptomycetaceae; genus Streptomyces; species Streptomyces sp. M-16. The sequence continues at coordinate 10,744 of NZ_JBFRER010000041.1, forward strand.
CGACGGCGTCGGCCAGGCGGCGCGTGGTCACCCCCGGTTCGCAGCGCACCAGCCGGTTGGCCGGGTCGACGGAGAGGATCCGGTCCATCGCGGCCGTGGACAGCACGATGCAGCCGTCGACCGCGTTCGCGGCGCCCGCGAGCCCCGTTCGGGCGCCCTGCGGGACGACCGGCACGCCGAGCGCGTAGGAGGTGCGCATGACGTGCGCGACCTGCTCGGCGGTCCGGGGGACGGCGACGACGGCCGGGGTCCCGCACGCGGAGAAGGGCGCGGAGTCCCGGGAGTGCGCCGCCAGCACCGCCGGGTCGGTGAGCAGGGCCTCGTCGGGGAGCTCGGAGCGGAGCGCGGACAGCAGGAGGGGCGTGTCGGTGGTGGGGGGCATGCCGGCCTTCCGGGACGGTGCGGGGTGACTGCGGGGGTGGCCTCGGAGCCTGGGGCTACATCGAGGGGAGTTCGGTGGCGACGGGCACGTCGATGAGCACCGGGCCGTCCTGCTGGAGGGCCGACTCCCGTACGAGCTTGGTGAGTTCGCCCGCGCCGGTCGCCCGGTGGGCCGGTACGCCGTAGCCCGTGGCGATCGAGGTGATGTCCAGGCCCGGGATCTCCAGGCCGGGCGCGCCCTGGGCCCGCTCGACCTGGGCGAACCACTGGAGGATGGCGTAGCGCTGGTTGCTCAGGACGACGAAGGTCACCGGGATCCGGTAGGCGGCGGCGGTCCACAGCGCCTGGACGGCGTAGTGGGTCGAACCGTCGCCGATGACGCAGACCACCGGCCGGTCGGGGGCGCCGAGCTGCGCTCCGACGGCCGCGGCGAGACCGAAGCCCAGGCCGCCGCCCGCGGTGAAGAGGAAGGAACCGGGGGTGCTGATCCGGGTCGCGTCGTGGAACTGGCCCAGGTTGGACGGCGATTCGTTGATCCAGAGGGTGTTCTCGGGGGCGCCCTGGGCGATCGCCGACATCGCGGCGAGCGGGGTCAGCACCCCGTCCGTCTCCGCGTAGGAGACGGCCCGCTCGATGCGCGGCGCGGCCTCCGGGGCCCGCCGCTCCGGCAGCTCCGCCAGCAGCGCCCGTACGGTCAGCGCCAGGTCGGCGACCAGGGCGTCCCCGACGGGGGCGCGGGCCGCCTCCTCCGCGTCGCGGGTGAGCTGGACCAGCTCGGCGCCCTCGGGCAGGTAGGCGCCGGGGACGTACGGGTAGTAGCAGAACACCGGGGCGCCGATGACGAGGACCAGGTCGTGGCCCTCCAGACAGCGCGCGAGCGGCGCGATGGCCGGCGGCAGCGTCCCCCGGTAGCGGGGATGGGACTTGGGGAACGCGCACCGGCCCTCGGTGGGCGCCGACCACACGGGCAGCCCGGTGCGGTCGGCCAGGGCCACGACCGCGTCCCAGGCCCCGCCCGCGTCCACGTCGTTGCCGACGACCAGGACGGCGCTGCGGGCACCCGCCAGGCGGGCGGCCAGCGCCCGTACCGCCTCGGCGGACGGCACGGACGCATGGGTGACGGTACGGGCGGCGGTCCGCTGCGCGGCCCGGTCGTCGGCCTCGTCGATCACCACGTCGAAGTCGTCCATCGGCAGGGAGACGAACACCGGTCCCTGCGGCGGCGTTTCGGCGATCTGGGCCGCGCGGGCGAGGGCCGGCGCCACGTCGGCCGGGCGCGGCGGCTCGTACGCCCACTTGACGGCGGGCTGGGGCAGGAGGGTGGACTGCGGATTGGCCAGCAGGGCCTCCATGGTGAGCATCGCGCGGACCTGCTGGCCGGCGGTGACCACCATCGGGGTCCGGTTCGCGCGGGCGTTGAGGATCGCGCCCATGGCGTTGCCCGTACCCGGGCCGGTGTGCAGGTTGACCAGGGCGGTGGTGCCGGAGGCCAGGGCGAAGCCGTCGGCCATGCCCACGACGACGGCCTCCTGCAGGCCCAGTACGTAGCGGAAGTCGTCGGGGAAGTGCTTGAGCATGGGCAGTTCGGTGGAGCCCGGGTTCCCGAACACCGTGGTCATCCCGCGTGTGCGCAGGACGTCCAGGACCGACTCGCGGACCGTACGCATGGGGTTCCTTAGCGGAGCAGACGGAAGCAGTGGGTGATCAATGCATCACATTGCGTTGATCAAGGCAAAACCCATGATCCGTTCGGGTCGGCCGTGGAGAACCCCCTGCCGGCCACCCGCTCCGCGTGTTACGGCCCGCCCCGGCCGGCCGTCTCCCGGGACGGCGGACGCGTCGACCACCCGGACGGTGGACGTCCCGGGTGCGCGGGGTTGACCGTCCGGGCGTCGCCCGGGGAACCGGCTACCCCGGCAGCCCGCTGCCCCGCATCCAGTGCCGGCCGGTGCTCCAGCCCAGCAGCCGGCGGGCCCGGCCGGCCTCGGCGGTGCCGTCCGCACCGAAGGAACCGCCCCCGGCCACCAGGCGGAGCCCGGCGAGGGCCGGGGCCAGCAGGGTCCGTACGTGCCCGGACCGGCGTGCGGCCTCCGCCTCGATCCAGGCCAGGACCTCCTCCTGCTCCGCCGCTTCGCACAGCGACAGGTGGAACAGCATCTGCCGCCACGCGTACGCCGCGTCCTTGATCGTGGACATCGGGCGCGGGTTGCCCTCCACCCGGGCCAGCAGCCGGCACACCGTCCCGAAGCAGTCCCGCGCCGGCCGTGCCCAGCCGGGCGGCGGTGCGATCCGGGCCCGCGCGGCCAGGGTGGCGAGGTTGTGCGTGGTCAGGATCTGGGCCTGCTCGATCACGGTGCCGTTCGCTGCCGTGGACCAGCCCCGGGTTGCCGTACCCGCCCGCTCCGCGCACAGCGCGGCGAACTCCGGCGCGGTGCGGGCCGGGTGGCCGCGCAGCGCGCTGTCGGCGGCCTGCGCGACCGCCATCCGGCGCACCGCCGCGTAGTCGATGCCGTAGTAGCGCGCGTACAGGCTCCCTTCGAGGAGGTCGGCGGCGATCCGCGCGGCGACGAGGAACTTCGGGCTGAAGGTCCCCATGAAGATGTCGGCGGCGAGCTCCTCCACGAACGGCGCGCCCAGCTCCGCCCGCCGGGAGAGCTCGCCCAGCTCACGCACCAGGGGATTGGGCAGCACGGTGGCCGGGAAGACGCACACGGCCAGCTCGCCGAGCCGCCGCAGCGCCTCCTGGGCCGGCTCCCGGTCGGCCGACCCGTCCGAGAGGTCGCCGGAGAGGTCGTCGGACAGGTCGTCGGAAACGGCCCGGACCCAGGGGAGTTCCCCGATCCGCACCTGGTGTTCCAGGTTGAGCAGCAGCAGGGAGCGCCGGCGCCGGAAGGCGCGGTACGTCGCCGCCATCAGGGTCCGCAGTGGCGCGTCGGCGTACCGCTCGGCGGTGACCGCGGCGACGAGCTGCGGCACCAGCGCGGCCAGCACCTCGGCGGACGGCACCACCCCGCGCTCCACGAGCACCTCCAACGGGGCGCTGAGCGCACCGCGGACGGTGGCGGCGACGGCCGGCGGCACCACCGCGCCCTCGGGCAGCCCGGTCTCCCGGGCCTCGCGCTCGCTCACCGGAGCCACCGCCGCCGCCACGTCCGGGATGCCCCGGTCCTCGTCGAGCGGGGCGATCCGCCGCAGCACCAGCGCGGCCAGCGCGTGGTGCGGGGGCAGCGCGGCGTGCTCGGCGCGGGCCAGCCGCAGCCGGGTGTGCCCGGGAGAGCCGGGTGCGCCGCGCTTGGCGACCATGGAGGTGACGGCGACCCGCAGCAGCCCGGCCAGGCGGGGCGCGAGGGCGCGGCCCGCGAGCTCCTCCGCCAGGGCGCGCCGCAGGATCGCCGCGTTCGACTTCGGGTCCAGGTGCTTGGTGCAGCGGGTGTGCGCGGCCGCGAGGCCGGCGTACCGGGCCAGCAGCGCGGCCCCCTCGGCGCGCCAGCCCGGGGGAGGCGCGTCCGCCCCGGCCACCGCCAGCCGGTGCGCGAGCAGTTCGTCCTCGAACGGCCGCCAGACGGACAGGGCCTCGCGCTGCGCCTCCACCCCCGGGTGGGGCTTGCGCCGGGCCAGCGCGGCGGCGGCCTCGCCCGCGGTGCGGCGGTGCAGGCAGTCCACTCCGGGCACGGGCCGGTCGGAGGGCCGCGGGGCGAACCGCAGCCGGTCGGCGAACGGGCTCAACTCCGCGACGAGTTCGGCGGCGGAGTCGAACCGGCCGGCGCGCACCAGCCACGCCACCGTCGCCAGCGCCGCCTCCTCGGGCGCGTGCACCTCGTAGCGGCCGCTGTCGAGCAGGGACCACAGGTCGCGCAGGCCGTCCTCGGTGAGGTGGTGGGCGAAGAGGGCCGACCGGGTCGCCGGTACGCCGGCCCGCCGGGCGGTCTCCCTCTCGTGGGGCAGCATTGGCCCGTCCGCCGCGGCCGAGCCGGTCGCGAAGCCTCCGGTGACCACTTCCGGGGTGACCCAGGCGGGCAGGGTGGCGACGGGGGTCCGCGATCCGATGGACAGGGTGCCCCCGGCCATGCCGGACAGGACGTCCCGCCACTGGCGGGCACGGGCCCCGGCCCGCTCGCGGGTGGCCGCGTCCTCGTGGGTGAGCGAGGTCCGCAGGGCCCGGGCGAGCCGGTCCGCCGCGTAGGACGGGGACGCGGAGACGGACGGGGACGGGTGCGGGAGCTGCTGGTCAGCGTCTGCGTTCATGGCCGACGTGGCAGGTTCCGCCCCTGCGCCCTCCGGGAAGGTAGCCCGGTGCTCTGCTGCTGAGCTACACGCCGTCGTTCGCCACGAACGTAGGCGGTGGGAGGCGGCCGCACAACGTGTTTTGCGCGGACCGCGGTGCGGGCGGGCCGTACCTGTGGGTAAAGCGGTTTCGCGAACGCGGGGGTAAAGCGCATTAGTACCGGCCCGGAACAACCGTCGATAAGAAGTCAAACACTGACGTGCAATCATCTTCGTTATCGAACCGATACCTTCGCGGAGAAGGCTTGAACTAAAGCGCATCAGTCCAGGTCAATGGCGGGTGTGGCGAAGGCTTGAAGCTACCGTCGAGGTCACCTGTCGCGTTTCGGGACGTATGTGCCGTCGGCCAGTGGGCTTTCGGGCTCGTTGACGGGGTCCCGGTTTCCGGACAGCGTGGGCGGAGCGTTCCGGCAGCGAGGCCGGAACTCCCCCGGAAGGCGGCGACGATGACTCGTTCACAGCTGGCCCGTACGGCCCTCGCCACGCTGGTGGCCGGTTCCCTCCTCTCCCTCTCCGCCTGCGGCCTCGGCGGCGCGGGGGACACGAAGGAGGCGGTGAAGACCGGCAGGGTGGCCGGGGAGATCACGTTCCGCACCCTCCAGCTCAAGCCGGTGTACACCGGATACGTCCAGGGGGTCATCGACTCCTTCGAGAGGAAGTACCCGGACGTCACGGTGAAGTGGGAGGACGTCCCGGGCGACGGCTACAACGAGAAGCTCGTCGCCGACGCCCAGGCCGGAGCCCTCCCCGACGTGGTCAACCTCTCCACGGACTCCTTCCAGCTGCTCGGCGACCGCGGCATGCTCGCCGACGTCGCCACGCTCGACGCGGCCGTCGCCAAGGACTACGTCCCCGGCGCCTGGGAGCAGTTCAGACTTCCCGGCAAGGGCGACGGCGTGTACGCCTACCCCTGGTACGTGACCCCGGAGATCCTGACCTACAACCAGGACCTCTTCCACGAAGCGGGCCTCGACGCGGACAAACCCCCCACCACCGTCGAGCAGTTCTTCGACTACGCCGAGCAGATCGCCGCCCGCTCCGGCGGCCGGTACTCCGCCTTCATGGCCGACCCCAAGGGCCGGCTGCCCGGGGACTGGCAGAAGATGGGCGTCCCGCTCCTGAACGCCTCACGGGACCGATTCACCTTCGACACCGACAAGGCCGTCGCGTGGGCCGAGCGGATGAAGGACCTCTACGCCAAGGGCGCCATGCCCAAGGAGTCCCTCCTCAAGGCCGACGACATCAACCAGCTCTACGGCGGCGGCAAGCTGGTCTTCGGTCCCGGCTCCCCGGGCTTCGTCAAGGACATCAGGCTCAACGCCCCACAGATCTACGCCCAGACCCGCGTCGCCGGCGCCGTCACCGGCACCCTCGGCCACATCGGCATCTACGCCCAGTCCCTCGGCATCAGGAAGGACACCCGGCACCCGGACGCAGCCGCCGAGTTCGCCAAGTGGGTGACCAACGGCCCCAACCAGGTGGAGTTCTCCAAGAAGGCCACCATCTACCCCTCCAACGCCAAGGGCCTGGCCGACCCGTACTTCTCCGACGAGGGCGACGGCAAGGACGCCGAGACCCTCGCCCGTGCGATCGGCGCCCGACAGCTCGCCACCGCCGACCTGGACGCCAACACGCCCGTCGAGTGGACCAGTCAGGTCGGCGACGCGGTGGCGCGCGAGATGCAGAAGGCCGTGAAGGGGGAGGAGGACGCCCGGACGGCGGTGCGCAAGGCCCAGGAGGAGGCCAACCGGCTGCTGGCCGCGACGGTGCGGAAGTGACCCCGGCCGCGTCCCCGTCCCCGGCCGCGTCCCCGTCCCCAGCCGCGTCCCCGACCCCGGCCCCGACCGCGGCCCCGGCCGGGGCCCGGCTCGGCGCGCGCAGACGCCCGCGCGCGGCGAACCGGGCGACCGGGGCCGACCCGGGACTGCCCCACCGCAGGTGGTGGACCCCCTACCTCTTCCTCGCCCCCGGCCTGCTGATGGTGGTCCTGTTCAGCCTCTGGCCCTTCGTCAACACCGTCGTCCTCTCCTTCACCGACGCCCAGATCCTGCGCGGCGGCTCCTTCGTCGGCTTCGACAACTACACCCGCGCCTTCGCCGACCCCGACTTCTGGGTGGCCACCGGCAACAGCGTGCTCTACCTGGTCGTCGTCGTGCCCTGTCTGGTCCTGCTGCCGCTGGCCCTCGCGGTCCTCGTGCGCACCGAGGTCCCCGGCATCGGCTTCTTCCGTTCCGCCTTCTACACCCCGGTGATCGCCTCGGCCGTCGTCGTCGGCCTGATCTGGCAGTGGGTGCTGCGCAGCGACGGGCTAGTCAACACGGTCTTCGAGCGGATCGGCGTGATCTCCGGGCCCATCCCCTTCCTCACCGACAGCACCATGCTGCTGGTCTCCGCGATGATCGTGACCGTGTGGAAGGGCCTCGGCTACTACATGGTCTTCTACCTGGCGGCCCTCGGGAACGTTCCCGCCGCCCTCTACGAGGCGGCCGCCCTCGACGGCGCCGGCCCCGTACGCCGCTTCTTCAGCATCACCGTCCCGCAGGTGAAACCGATGATGCTGCTGGTCGGCACCCTCTCCGCCATCTCGGCCCTGCGCGTCTTCACCGAGATCTACATCCTGGGCGGCGAGAGCGGCGGCCCCGGCGGCGGGTCCCGCACCCTGCCCTTCCTCATCCGGCAGGTCGGCCTCGGCTTCTCCGGGGAGACCGGCTACGCCAGCGCCCTGTCGATCCTGCTGTTCCTCCTGACACTGGTCTTCAGCCTGCTGGGACGCCGCCTGTCGAAGGGGGACGAGGAATGAGCGCCCACGCCCCCTCCCGGGAGGCCCGCCGGCGCCGCCGGCTCGGACTCGCCGCCCGGTACGCGACGCTGCTGCTGATGCTCGCGGTCGTCCTCGGGCCGATCGTCTGGCAGTTCCTGACCTCGCTGCGGGGCCGCACCGAGAACGTCTACGACGGCGTGCTGCCCTCCCGGCCCACCCTCGACAACTACCTCCGCGTCGCCGAGTCCTTCCCGCTCCTGCAGTACGTGGGCAACACCCTCACGGTGGCGCTCCTCGCGATCACCTCGAACATGCTCTTCGCGGCGATGGGCGGCTACGCCCTCTCGCGGGCCGCGTGGAAGGGCCGCAAGAGCGTCTTCACCCTCCTGGTGGCCACCCTGATGTTCCCCTTCGAGTCCGTCATGATCTCGATGTTCCTCACGGTCCGCGCGATGGGCCTGGTCGACACCCTGATCGGGGTCTGGCTGCCGGGCGCGGTCTCGGTCCTCAACATCATGGTCATGCGGGCGGCCTTCCTGGCCGTCCCCAAGGAGATCGAGGAAGCCGCGGTCCTGGACGGGGCCAACGAGTGGACCCGCTTCACCCGGGTCTTCCTCCCGGCCGCCAAGGGGGCCCTCGCCGTCGTCTGCATCACCAGCTTCATGGGCGCCTGGGACGACTTCCTCTGGCCGCTGCTGGTCCTCACCGACAGCGAGCACTACACCCTCCAGCTCGGCCTGAAGACCCTCGCCGGCGCCACGACCACCAGCGACCAGCGGATCATCGCCGCCGGAGCCATGGCCGCGTTCCTGCCGATGATGCTGCTCTTCTTCGCCCTCCAGCGTTTCTTCTTCAAGGGGGTGGGCGAGGGAGCGGTCAAGACCTGACCCGTCCGGGTTCCCTGGACCACCCGGGCCACCGGGTGGCCGGAGTCACCCGATCCGCCCGTTCGCCGTCCCGCGCCGTCCGACCCCTCGTCCACGGGAGCCGCCGTCATGCACGACGACCGCAACATCACCGAACACCGCCTCCGCCGGGTCCTGCACGAACGCATCAAGCCCGCCGTCCGCACCCGCCCGGTCCCGCTCACCGTCGAGCGCTGGGAGGCCCCGGGCGAGCCCGTTCCCGTAGCCGAGGCGCTGGCCGCCCCCTACCGGCCCTGCGCCGCCGGCGACGCGTGGGGCCCCGCCTGGGGCACCACCTGGTTCAGGGTCACCGGCGCCGTACCGGCCGACTGGGCGGGCCGTACGGTCGAGGCCGTCCTCGACCTCGGCTTCGACCGGATGATGCCGGGCTTCCAGTGCGAGGGACTGGTCCACCGCGCCGACGGGAGCGAGGTCAAGGCGCTCAACCCGTACAACGACTGGGTGCGGGTGGCCGACGCGGCGGCCGGCGGCGAACGCGTCGAGTGGTACGTCGAGGGCGCCTCCAACCCGGTCCTGGTCGACCACGCCCCCACGTACGAGGGCGACCGGCTCACCAGCACGGACCAGCCCCTGTACCGGATCGCCCGGATGGACCTCGCCGTCTTCGAGACCGAGGTCTGGGAACTCGTCCAGGACCTCGAAGTCCTGTACGACCTGATGACCCAGCTCGACGGGGCCGACGCCCGTCGCTACGCGATCCTGCGGGCCGTCGACTCCGCGCTGGACGAGGTGGACCTCGCCGACGTCCCCGGCACGGCCGCCGCCGCCCGCTCCCGACTCACCACGGTGCTCGCCGCCCCCGCGAACGCCTCCGCGCACCGGATCAGCGCGGTCGGCCACGCCCACATCGATTCGGCCTGGCTGTGGCCGCTGCGCGAGACGGTGCGCAAGGTGTCCCGGACGGCGTCCAACATGGTCGCCCTGATGGACGAGCACCCCGAGTTCGTCTTCGCCATGTCGCAGGCCCAGCAGCTCGACTGGATCAAGACCCACCGGCCCGAGCTCTTCGAACGGGTCAAGAAGAAGATCGCGGACGGCCAGTTCGTGCCGGTGGGCGGCATGTGGGTGGAGTCCGACACCAACATGGTCGGCGGCGAGGCCATGGCCCGCCAGTTCCTCTACGGCAAGAAGTTCTTCCTCGACGAGTTCGGCATCGAGACGCGCAACGTCTGGCTGCCCGACTCCTTCGGCTACACCGCCGCCCTGCCGCAGATCGTCAAACTCTCCGGCTCCCGCTGGTTCCTGACCCAGAAGATCTCCTGGTCGCAGGTCAACGCCTTCCCCCACCACACCTTCTGGTGGGAAGGCATCGACGGCACCCGCGTCTTCACCCACTTCCCGCCCGTCGACACCTACAACAGCGACCTCGGCGGCGCCCAGCTCGCGCACGCCGCCCGCAACTACCGTGAAAAGGGACGGGGTTCGCGTTCCCTCGCCCCCTTCGGTTGGGGCGACGGCGGTGGCGGCCCCACCCGTGAACACCTGGCCCGGGCCCGCCGCCAGCGCGACCTCGAAGGTTCCCCGCGCGTGGAGATCGAACGCCCCGACGCCTTCTTCGAGAAGGCCCGCGCCGAGTACGGGGACGCGCCCGTCTGGGCCGGCGAGCTGTACCTGGAGCTGCACCGCGGCACGTACACCTCCCAGGCCAAGACCAAGCAGGGCAACCGGCACAGCGAATCCCTGCTGCGCGAGGCCGAGTTGTGGGCGGCCACGGCCGCCGTGCGCGTGCCCGGCTTCGGCTACCCGTACGAGGACCTGGAGCGGCTCTGGAAGACCGTCCTGCTCCACCAGTTCCACGACATCCTGCCCGGCTCCTCCATCGCCTGGGTGCACCGCGAGGCGCGCGCGACGTACGCGAAGGTACGGGAGGAACTGCGCGGGATCGTCCTGGCCGCGCAGCTGGCGCTGGCCGGGGAGGGCACCGCGGAGCTGGTCTTCAACTGCGCCCCGCACGCACGCCGCGGCATCCCGGCGGGCGGCGCGGGCGTGCCGCGGGAGGAGGGGCGGCCGGTCACCGTGGAGGAGCCGCCCGGCGGCGGGCACGTCCTGGCCAACGGGCGGCTGCGGGTGCGGATCGACGGCCGCGGGCTGATCGTGTCTGCGTACGACCTGGAGGCGCGCCGCGAGGCGGTGGCCCCGGGACGGGCCGCGAACCTGCTCCAGATCCACCCCGACTTCCCGAACATGTGGGACGCGTGGGACATCGACTCCTTCTACCGCAACAGCGTCACCGACCTCGTGGAGGTGGACGCGCCGCCGCAGGTGGCGGCCGGTCCGGACGCGGTGACGGTCCGCGTCGGCCGGTCCTTCGGCCGCTCGTCGGTGGTCCAGTCGATCACCCTGCGGGCCGGGGCCAAGACGGTGGACATGGTGACGGAAGTGGACTGGCACGAGACGGAGAAGTTCCTGAAGGCCGCCTTCCCGCTGGACGTGAAGGCCGAACGGTCCGCCTCCGAAACCCAGTTCGGGCACGTGTACCGGGCGACCCACACCAACACCTCCTGGGAGGCGGCCAAGTTCGAGATCTGTGCGCACCGGTGGATCCACGTGGCGGAGCCGGGGTGGGGCGCCGCCGTCGTCAACGACTCCACGTACGGCCACGACGTGACGCGCGACGTGCGCCGGGACGGCGGACAGACCACCACGGTCCGCCTCTCCCTCCTGCGGGCCCCGCGCTACCCGGACCCGGAGACCGATCAGGGCGTCCACCGCCTGCGCTTCTCGCTGGCGCCGGGCGCGCGGATCGAGGACGCGGTGCGCGAGGGCCACGCGCTGAACCTGCCGGAACGGGTGGTCCCCGGCGCGGGCCCGGTCGCCCCGCTGATCGCGGTGGACGAGGACGCGGTCGTCGTCGAGGCGGTCAAACTGGCCGAGGACCGCAGCGGCGACGTGATCGTCCGCCTCTACGAATCCCGCGGCGGCCGCGCCACCGCCACCCTCACACCGGACTTCCCGATCACGGCGGCGATCGAGAGCGACCTCCTCGAACGCCCCCTGGACGGCGCGGCGGTGGGCGCGCCGGCCCCGGACGGCGCGACCGTCCTCACCCTGCGCCCGTTCCAGATCGTCACCCTCCGGCTGTGCCGCCGCCGTGAGTAGGCTGTCCGGATGAACGAGATCGGCATAGCCCCCGACCGGGACGCGTGGCGCGCGGGCTTCGAGGCCCGCGTCCTGGCCGGGTACCGGTCCGCCGGATGCCCGGAGCCACTGGCCCGGGCCCTGCTGGAACGCGCGGTGCGGGGGATCGACGGCTGGACCGTGGCGACGGACGGCACCGGCTGGATCGCGGTCGAGCTGAGCGGCGGCGACGGGGACGACGGGGGAACCGGGGCGACGGTCGGCCGGATCCACGACCTGACGGCGGCGCAGGGGCGGCCGTGGGCCGAGCGGTGGTGCGCCGAGCGCGGCGCGGAGCGGGTGGAGGTGCGCCTCACGGGCGGTCCGGGAGCGTTCGCCGACTACCCCCTCCGGGGGCGGAACATGATGCGCGCCGCGGCCGAGCGGCCCGGGCTGCCGACGGGTCTGACGGTCCGCCGGCTCACCGAGGAGGAGTTCCCGGGCTGGTACGCCGCGGAGGAGGCCGCGTACGTCGCGGACATCGTACGGTCCGGAGCGCTGACCCCGGAGCAGGCGAAGGCGAAGTCCGACGAGGACTTCGCACGGTACCTCCCGCAGGGATACCGGACCCCGGGGCACGCGTTCTACGCGATGGAGGCCGAGGGGCAGGTGATCGGCACCGGCTGGGTGAACCACGGTTTCCTGCCGGGCGTGACCTTCGGCTTCTCGCTGGAGGTCTACGAGGAGTACCGCGGCCGGGGTTACGGCCGGGCCGCGATGGCCGTCGGTGAGTGGGCCACCCGGCAGGGCGGCGACGAGGCGATGATGCTCAACGTCTTCGGCGGCAACGAGGTCGCGATGCGGCTGTACGACAGCGCCGGCTTCACGGTGCTGGAGGAGTTCCGCTCGATCGACCTGTAGCGCCTCCGCCGGTGCCCGCGGCGGCCCTCCAGACCTCCGGGTCGTGGCGGTGGTTGCGGTGTCCGGCGGCCAGTACGCTGCGCAGCGGCGCCGCGTGCGGGGTGCCGGCCGGCAGTTCCAGCCGGTCGAGCAGGACGAGGGCTCCGGCCGGGTCGAGGTCCCCGTAGCTGTCGTGATAGCCGAGCAGGAGGGCGCGGAAGACCGCGTGCCGCAGCCCGGGGACGCCTGCGGCGGCCCGGAGGGTGGGGGCCTTGGCCTCCCACGGGACCGGGCCGGAGTTCTCCAGGACCCGGCGGGCCCGGCGCAGCAGCGGTTCCGGCGCCCCGGGCACCAGCCGCTCGCGGTCTTCGCCGAGGACCCCGGCGAAGGCTTCCGCCGAGGTCCTGTGGTCCTCGAACCAGGTGCACCAGAGGGAGGAGAGGAGGGCCTCGCACTCCGGGACGGCCTCCAGCCGCCGCCGGTACCCGCCCCACAGGGCCTCCGCGGGAAGCGGGCCGCCGACGCCGGTGTGAGCCTGGTGGATCTGCCCGATCACCAGGACGTGGTCGCCGAGCACCTCCATCAGCCCCATGGCCACGCGCAGCCGGCCGGCCGCGTCGAGTTCTTCGTCGGTGAACGCCATGCAGCCGAGGCCCTCGGCGACGTGGTCGCGGGTCAGCGTGGCGGCCGGGGGCTCGGCGTCGTACCAGGTCTCCTCGCCGACCTGGGTGATGCCGTCCTCGGCCAGCCACCGCCGGGCCGTTTCGGCGTCCGGGAGCTCCCCGAGGAACTCCGCGACCACCGCGGTGAATGCACGGGGTGCCGCGGTGTGGATCAGGTGGCCCACCGGGATGGTGTGCAGGCGGGCGCCGGGGATGCGGCGGACCAGTTCGGCGATGCTCTCCCGCGGTACGTGGCTCGTCGGGCCGCCCGCCACCACCAGGGTCGGGGCCGTGATCCGGCCCAGGCCCGCCAGCCAGGCGGGGTCCGGCCGGTCGAGCCCGGCCCGGACGGCGAGCACCATCTCCCAGTCGAAGGGCAGCTCCCCCTCGGGGCGGACCGGTGCGGGCGCCTCCCGGGGCAGCGGCGCGGGGGCGTCCTCCAGGACCAGCCGGACCACCCGCCAGGGCCGCGCCTGCGCGACGAGGTGGGCCACGACCCCGCCCATGGAATGGCCGACCAGGTCCACCCGGTCCAGGCCGAGGGCGTCGAGGAGGGCGATGACGTCGTCCCGCATGAGTTCCAGGGAGTAGTCGCCGGGGCGGTCGCTGCGACCGTGCCCGCGCAGGTCCACGGCGTACACCCGGCGCTCCCGGTCGAGCACCTCGCGTACGGGGGCCCAGTCGCCGGCGCGTTCGCCCAGCGCGGGCAGCAGGAGCAGCGGGTCGCCGTCCGGAGGGCCGGAGACCTCGTACGACAGGCGTATCCCGTTCGCCGTCACCATGTGCCGATCGATCATCGGGCAGACGCTACCCGTGCCGGGGTCGTCCGTGAACTGCGCCACAGGGGGCGGCGGCGCGGGCCCGGGGTTGCGGGCTCCCTGCGAGGGCGGCGGTCGCGCGGACCCGCCCCCGGTTATGCACCTAGTTGCAAAACCTGTCCCGCCTCGCTAGAACAGGTTCATCACCCCCGCGCGAGGAGACGCCCACCCATGAGCCCGTACCCGCACCTGCTGAGCCCGCTCGACCTCGGGTTCACCACCCTGCCGAACCGCGTGATCATGGGCTCGATGCACACGGGCCTCGAAGAGCACGCGGGCGGCTTCGAGCGCCTCGCGGCCTTCTACGCCGAGCGCGCCCGCGGCGGCGCCGGTCTGATCGTCACCGGCGGCATCGCCCCCAACGACGCGGGCCGTCCCTTCGAGGGCGGCTCCCGCCTCACCACCGAGGAGGAGGCCGCCGAGCACCGGGTGATCACCGAGGCCGTGCACGCCGAGGGCGGGAAGATCGCGATGCAGATCCTCCACTTCGGCCGCTACGCCTACCACAAGGACCTGGTCGCCCCCAGCGCCATCCAGGCCCCCATCAGCCCCTTCGTCCCGAACGAGCTGACCGACATCGAGGTCGAGCGCACCGTCGAGGACTTCGTCCGCGCCGCCCGCCTCGCCAAGCTCGCCGGCTACGACGGCGTCGAGATCATGGGCTCCGAGGGCTACCTGGTCAACGAGTTCATCGCCGCCGCCACCAATAAGCGCACCGACCGCTGGGGCGGTGCCTACGAGAACCGCGTGCGTTTCCCGCTGGAGATCGTCCGCCGCACCCGCGCCGCCGTCGGCGAGGACTTCATCCTCATCTACCGCCTCTCGATGCTCGACCTGATCCCCGGCGGCTCCACCCTCGACGAGGTCGTCCACCTCGCCAAGGAGATCGAAGCCGCCGGCGCCACGATCATCAACACCGGCATCGGCTGGCACGAGGCCCGCATCCCCACCATCGCCACCTCCGTCCCGCGCGGCGCCTACACCTGGGTCACCAAGCGGCTGATGGGCGCGGTCTCCGTACCCCTCGTCACCAGCAACCGCATCAACACCCCCGAGATCGCCGAGGAGATCCTCGCCGACGGCCGCGCCGACCTGGTCTCGCTGGCCCGCCCCTTCCTCGCCGACGCCGACTTCGTCGCCAAGGCCGCGGCCGGCAGCCCCGAGACCATCAACACCTGCATCGGCTGCAACCAGGCCTGCCTCGACCACACCTTCAGCGGCAAGATCACCAGCTGCCTGGTCAACCCGCGCGCCTGCCACGAGACCGAACTCGTGCTGTCCCCGACCCGGACGAAGAAGCGCGTCGCCGTCGTCGGCGCCGGCCCGGCCGGCCTCGCCTGCGCCGTCTCCGCCGCCGGACGCGGCCACGCCGTCACCCTCTTCGAGGCCTCCGGCCACATCGGCGGCCAGCTCGACGTCGCCCGCCGCATCCCGGGCAAGGAGGAGTTCGAGGAGACCATCCGCTACTTCGGCAACCAGCTGACGGCGAGCGGCGTCGAGGTCCGCCTCGACACGCGCGCCGACGTCGAGACCCTGACCGGCTTCGACGAGGTGGTCATCGCCACCGGCGTCACCCCGCGCACCCCCGCCATCGAGGGCGTCGAGCGGGACGGGGTCGTCAGCTACCTCGACGTCCTGCGCGACGGCGTCCCCGTCGGCGAACGCGTCGCCGTCGTCGGCGCCGGGGGCATCGGCTTCGACGTCGCCGAGTTCCTCACCGACAGTGGCGAGGGCGCCTCCCAGGACCCCGCCGTCTACTTCCGGCACTGGGGCGTCGACACCGCGTACGCCGGTCCCGGCGGGCTCACCGCCCCCGAGCGGCCCGCGGCCCCGCGCCGGGTGACCCTCCTCCAGCGCAAGACCACCAAGGTCGGCGCCGGCCTCGGCACCACCACCGGCTGGATCCACCGCGCGGAGCTCAAGCACCGCGGGGTGGTCTCCGTCGCCGGCGCGACGTACGAGCGGATCGACGACGAGGGCCTGCACATCACCGTCGACGGCGAGCCGCACCTGGTCCCCGCCGACACCGTCGTGCTGTGCACCGGACAGGAGCCGCGCCGCGAACTCCACGAGGCACTGCGCGCCGCGGGGATCGAGGCGCACCTGATCGGCGGCGCCGACGTGGCCGCCGAACTCGACGCCAAGCGGGCCATCCGCCAGGGCACGGAGCTCGCCGCGCGCCTCTGAGCCCCCGGGGCAAAGGAGTTGTGGCGGTCCGGGCAGGGCCGCCACAATCTCCGGGTGACGCTGACACCGGCAGACGCGGACAAGATCCTCCACGACAACTTCGCCCCCTGGGTGCTCGCCCTCGGACTCACCGTCGAGGAGACGGGCGAACGGCACGCCGTCCTGCGGCTGCCCTGGTCCGAGAGCCTGGCCCGGGACGGCGGCGGACTCAGCGGACAGGCCCTGATGGCCGCCGCCGACACCGCCACCGTCATCGCGATCAGTGCCGCGCGCGGCGCGTACGGCCCGATGACCACCGTCCAGCAGTCGACGAGCTTCCAGCGGCCCGTGACCGGCTCCGACGTGCTGATCGACGTACGGATCACCAAACTCGGCAAGCGGATGGCCTTCGCCGACATCACCCTGACCCCCGACGGCGGCCGGGAACCCGCCGCCAAGGCCTCCACCGTCTACGCCCTGCTCGGGTGAGCGGGGGCACCGGCCGACCGGAGCGGGATCGGGATCGGGAACGGGATCGGGAACAGGATCAGGATCACGATCAGGACCGGGATCAGGGGCCGGTGAAGCTGAGCCGGAACAGGGACTTCACCGTCTTCTGGCTCGGCCAGGCCCTGTCCGTGCTCGGCGGCTCCGTCTCCCTGCTGGCGCTGCCCCTGCTGGTCTTCGACGCCACCGGGGACGTGGGCCAGCTCGGGCTGCTCACCGCCGTCTCCGGGGCCACCGGGATCCTCACCGGCACCTTCGCGGGCTCCGTGGTCGACCGGACCGACCGGCGGCGGCTGATGATCGGGTGCGACCTGCTGCGCGCCGTCCTGCTCTGCGCGCTGCCCCTGCTCTGGGCGGTCACCCCGCGGATCTGGGTGCTCTACCTCCTGACCGTGCCGGTGGCCGTCCTCAAGACCCTGTTCGACGTGGCGTACGTGACCGCCGTCCCGGGCCTGGTCCCGCCGCGCGACCTGACCGCCGCCAACGGCCGCCTGATGAGCACCTTCGCGTTCGGGACCCTCCTCGGGCCGGTGGCCGCCGGCCTGATCACCACCGGCGCCGGCGCCGGCTGGGCGCTCGCCGTGGACGGGGCCACCTTCGCCGTCTCGGCCGTCACCCTGCGGTGGGTGCGCTTCGGCCGCCACGGCGACGGGGAACACCGCCCGGCCGCGGGCGGCGGCTTCCGGGAGAGGTTCCTCGCCGGGTTCCGCTTCCTGTGGGCGCAGCCCGTGCTGCGCTCCCTGACCGTCCTGCTGACCCTCCTCACCTTCGTCACCATGGGCGCCACCGACCTGCTGATCTTCCGCGTCCGGCACGACCTCGGCCGCTCCGCCGCCACCCTCGGCTACGTGATCGCCGTCAGCGGCCTCGGCGCCGTCGCCGCCGCCTTCGCGGCCGGGCGGCTGCGCCGCGCCCTGGGCTTCGGCACCTGCTGGCTGGGCTCCGTCGCGCTGATCGCTGTGGCCGTCGTGGTCACCGGGGTCAGCGGGAGCGTGCCGGTGGTCGCGGGGGCGTCCGTGGTGTTCATGTTCGGACTCACCCTCGGCGGGGTCTGCTCCATGACCCTGCGTCAGGAGATCACCCCCGAACCGCTGCTGGGGCGGGTCACCTCCGCGTTCTGGACGGTGCACAACGCCGCCGGGCCGGTCGGGGCGGCCGTGCTGACCCTGCTCGCCCGCCGGCACGGGGTACCGGCGGTGAGCCTGGCCGCCGGTGCCCTGTGCCTGCTGATCCTCGGCGCCGGGCTGCTCACCCCGCTGCGCGGCAGCCGTCCCGGCCCCGGGGGCACGCCCCCGGACGCCGCGGGCGCGCGCCCGGGACGCGGGTCCGGGATCGCGAGCCCGTAGCGGGAGCGGGCGGAGCCGGATCCGGGTCAGAAGCGCTGCGGCGCCGCCGGGAACGGCAGCGGCAGCGGGCGCTGCGGCTGCGGCGCCGCGCCGCGTTCGCCCCCGGCCGCAGGCGTCCGGCAGGTCACGTCCTCGGCCGGCAGCCGGCCCGTGGACAGGTAGGCGTTGACCGGCGCGTTCGCACAGGACCTCGGATCGGCCAGGTAGACGCCGTGCCCCTCGCCGCCCATCGCCAGCACCATCCGCGAGCCCTTCAGCGAGCGGTGCAGGCCCTGCCCGCTGACCAGCGGGGTCTGCGAGTCCCACTCGTTCTGCACGGTCAGGACGTTCGCCCGGGTCTTCATCGGCGTCACCGCCTCCCGCGGACGCTCCCAGAACGCGCACGGCTTGATATTGGAGGCCATGTCCCCGTACAGCGGGTACCGCCGCTCGTCCTTCACCGCGTCCCGCCGGTACTGCTCCGGATCGCGCGGCCAGGCGTCGGTGTCGCCGCACACCACCGACCAGAAGACGGCGGTGCCGGTGTCCGGGGCCGGCCCGGCGGGACGCAGGGCCTTCATCAGCTCCGCCGCGGAAGGGCCCGACGGCCGCGGCCCGCTCTCGGCCGCCGCCTTGAGCGCGCTCACCATCGGGGCCGCCGTCGCCGGGTAGAAGAACACGCCCCGGGCGGACCGGATGTCGTCCCCCGTCAGCTTCCGCCCCTCCAGCTCGATCGGATCGCGGTCGGCGCGCGCCACCAGGTCCCAGAAGGTCCGCGACACCGCCTCCGCGGTGGTCCCCAGGTGGTACTCGCCGTCCCGCTCCGCCGTCCACCGCGCCCAGCGCCGGAACGCCGGTTCCGCCTCGGTCGCCCACACCTGGATCATGCCGCGCCACACGCGTTCGGGGTCGACCCCGCTGTCGAGGACGAAACGGTCGGTCCGCTGCGGGAACATCTGGGAGTACACCGCGCCCAGGTAGGTCCCGTACGAGTAGCCGACGTAGGAGACCGTGCGCTCGCCCAGCGCCGCGCGGATGGCGTCCATGTCGCGGGCGGTGTTGCGGGTGGTGATGTACGGGATGACGTCGCCGGCCTTCTCCCGGCACTTGTCGGCCACGGTGCGCGCCCAGGCCACGTCGGAGGCGTAGGTCTCCGGCCGGTAGGCCCGGTCGACGTTCTGTTCGGCTTCGCTGAGCCCGCAGGTGACCGGAGAACTCCGGCCCACCCCGCGCGGATCGAAGCCGATCAGGTCGTACCGCTCCCTGACCTCCTTCGGCATCGACTCCTCCATCATCAGCGGCAGGTCCAGGCCCGTCCCGCCGGGACCGCCCGGGTTCATCAGCATCACCCCGTGCCGTTTGGCGGTGTCCGGGGTCTTGATGCGGGATATCGCGAGATCGATCCGCCGGCCCTCGGGCCGCCGGTAGTCGAGCGGGACCTTGATCGTCGCGCACTCGTACGAGGCGGGCTGCCCCGCGTCGCACCGGTGCCAGGAGGGCTTCGGAGGACGGTGGCCGTCGGCCGGGGCGGCCGCCGCCGCGTTCGCGGACACGAGGGGGAGGGCGGCGGCGAGGAGACCGGCGGCGGCGAGCAGGGGCGCGAAGCGCGGTACGCGCGGATGCGGGCTGAGGCGCACGAAGAGCCGTTCCTTTCGGAGAGAGGGGGGCGGTTCCCCGCTCACGATGGAGTACGCGGCGTCCGGGCGAATCATCCCTCAGGGCGGCCCTCGTGCTCCTCACGAATGAGCGGAATTCCGGACAACTGGCCGACGCGCCGCGCCCCTTGACGCCCCGTCCACCGTGTCCCGCCCCCTCGCCGGTGGCATCGGCCGCCGCCGGGCTACAGTCGCGCCATGCGCATCGTCTCCCTGCTGCCCGCCGCCACCGACATGATCGCGGAGCTCGGTCTCACCGCCGATCTGGTCGGCCGCACCCACGAGTGCGACTGGCCGCCGCGCGAGGTGGAGGGCGTACCCGTGGTCACCCGGGCGCAGTTCACGGCCGAGGAACTCAGCAGCCGGGAGATCTCCGACGCGGTCGGCGGGGCCGCCCACTCCGGCTCCTCCCTCTACACCCTCGACACCGGGGCACTGGCCGCACTCGCCCCCGACGTCGTGCTCACCCAGGACCTCTGCGACGTCTGCGCCGTCTCCTACGCCGCGGTCTCCCGCGCGGTGCGCGTCCTCGACGCCGGCTCCCGCGTCCTGAGTCTGGAACCGCGCACCCTCGACGACGTACTGGAATGCCTGGTCACCGTCGGCGACCTGCTCGGCGTGCGCGCGGAGGCGGAGCGGAGGCGGGACGCGCTGCGCGCCCGGCTCGACGAGGTCGAGCGGCTGACGGCGGGACGGCCCCGCCCTCGCGTGGTCACCGTGGAGTGGCTCGACCCGCTCTGGCCGGCCGGACACTGGGTCCCGGACCAGATCGCCGCGGCCGGCGGGGAACCCCTGCTCGCCGCGCCCGGCGAGCACACCGTGCCGATGACGTGGGACGCGGTCCGGGCGGCCCGTCCCGACGTGCTGCTGGTCCTGCCCTGCGGTTTCGCGCCCGAACGCACCTTGCGCGAGAGCCACTTGCTGACGGAGCTGCCCGGCTGGGCCGAGCTGCCGGCCGTCCGGGCGGGCAACGTCTGGGTGCTCGACGGGCCCGCGTACTTCAACCGGCCCGGCCCGCGCGTCGTACGGGGCGCGGAGGTGCTGGCGCACGTCCTGCACGGGGTGCGGGCGGGCGAGCCGGTCACCGCGGCCGAGGCGCGGCGGCTGGGCTGAGCGGGCTGGCCGAGCGGGCGGGCCGAGCGGGCGGGCCGACCCCGCCGCACCGGGGCCGGACCCGGTGCGGCGGGGCGTCAGTGGCCGTGGGCGGAGGAGGAGTGCTCCGCGGGGGAGTGCTCCGCCGCCGAGGGGTCGGCCGCTGAGGTGCCGGCCGCCGAGGGGTCGGCGGCCGAGGGGGAGTGGCCTTCGTGGGAGGTGCCGCTTTCGAGGGTGCCGCCCAGCCGGTCGTGCAGAGCGGTCAGGGCCTGCGCCGACGGGCCGGTGACCACCCAGCGGTCGCCGACCAGGTAGACGCCGCCGTAGGTCCGGGTCTCCGCCAGCCAGGAGCGCAGGCCCTGATCCGCGGCGAAGGTGGCCACGCTGTAGGCGCCCTGCGCCGTCTCGCAGGCTCCCTGGCGCAGTTCGTCCGCCTCGACGCTCAGCTCGGCGGTGCAGCCCAGCACGCCGGCGATCTCCTCCACGGAGATGCCCGGGGCGCCCGGGGCGCCCTGGGCGCCTGGGGCGCCTGGGGCGCCTGGGGCGCCCGGGGAGGCCGGGGCGGCCTTCGCCGCCGGTACGGAGCCGGCCGCCGCGTCGGCCCCGTGCGGCGGCCGGCTCTCGCCACAGCCCCCGCACAGCAGCGAGGCGCACATCACGGCAACGGCCGTCAGGAGGCGGCCCGTCGGTCGGTCGGTGGACGGCATGGGACAACCTCGCTGACGGATCGGGAAGGGGGTCGTGGTGCCCGACGGGGAGGGGGGCCGGGCACCACGGGATCGGGGGTGCGGGCCGCTCTATCCGGCCGCCTTCGTCTTCTTGCCCTTGTCGGTCACGGCGAACCAGAGGCCCTGCTTGTTCTGTCCGTTGATGTCTCCGGGTTCCTTGTCCCCGGTGAATGTGTAAACCGGCCAGCAGTCGATCGTCAATTGTTCCGAACCGTCGGGCCGTTTCACCGATCCGACCAATCCGGCGGCAATTCCGTTCACCTTCGTCTTGTCGATCGCGGGGGCCGGTTTCCAGGTGTCGAGGCAGGCGTCGAGGCAGCCGAATTTCATCGGCCAGGCGCTGTCCTTGTCGAACCGGTAGAGGGTGCGCCCCTGGGCGTCGGCGAGGATCGGACCGAGCTGCGCGTTCTGCCGCACCGACAGCGAGACCTGCGGCTGCGCCGGCGGCTGTTCCGTCGTCCCGGAGCCCGTGTTCATGCCCGCGCCGGTGCCCATGTCCATGCCCCCGCCGCCCGCGCCCTTGGACGCGGTGGACGGCTTCCCGTCCGGGCCCAGCGCGTGCCAGGTGCCGCCGACGCCCTCGCCGAGCGTGTCGCCCGCCTTGGTGTCCTTCGCGTAGCGGTACACCGGCCAGCCGCCCAGCGTCAGCTGCCGGGTGCCGTCGGCGCGGGTCACGGAACCGAGCAGGTCCGCCTTGACCCCCGCCCCGGCAGAGGCGTCGTCCGCCGACACGGCGGGCCAGACCTTGGCGCAGTCCCCCTCGCAGTTCGACTTGGGCGGCTTCGCCGTGTCCTTGTCGAACCGGTAGAGGGTGAACCCCTCGGCGTCCGTGACCACCGAGCCCAGGTCCGCGGCCTCCCGTACCTTCAGTTCCCCGGCCGCCCCGCCCTTGCCGGCCGCCGCGGCCCCGCCGGCCGGCGCGGCCCCGGTATCGCTTCCGTACCCCGGCAGCGATCCGGAGCCCGAGCCGTAGCCCGAGCCGTAGGCGTCCAGCGCCTTGCTGTCACCCACCGGCTGCACGGAATCCCCCTTCGCGGAGGACTTGTCCGAGAGCCCGCACCCGGCCGTCAGCAGCAGTACCGCGACCGCCGACCCGGCGAGTATTTCACGGCGCATTCTCTTCACGGTCTCTCCTTCGGTTTGGGTCCCGCGTCTGTTCGCATTGCCTGAGTAATTGATACGGGGCCCGGAGCCCCCGAAACGAATATCCCCGGGAATTTGTCAGATCGCGCCAAGAATGAACTCGGGGGTGCGGCGGGGCCGTGCGCGGCTCATTCCTGGATGCGCAGGGCGAGCGCCGGGCAGCGCCGCACGGCGCGCAGCGCCTTGGGTCGCAGCCGCTCCGGCACCGGCATGGAGGCCTGTGCCGGATAGCCGTCCGCGTCGAGCCGTACGACGTCCGGCAGGACGTCCACGCACAGCCCGTGCCCCTTGCACAGCGTCCAGTCCACGACCAGCCGCTCCGGGCTCTCGTCGTCGGGCAGCGGCAGCGCCCCCAGTACCCGCCGGCCGCAGCCGCTGCCGAGCGCGTGGTCGCGGAACTCGTCGGGGAAGGAGGCGAGGGCCGAGGCCACGAAGTGCGAGGTGCCGTCCGGGTGGCTGCACGCCCCGCGTCTGCGCACCCCGAGCATCCGCGCCTCCACCGCTTCGAGGGCGCTCCGGCCCCCGCCCGCGACGGCCGCCTCCAGTACGTCGGCCAGCGCGGGCAGGCCCCGTACGCAGGGACCGCACTGGCCCGCCGACTCGTTCGCCATCCAGCGCGTCACCCGGGCCACCTCGCCCGCCGGACAGGTGTCCTCGGGCAGCGGCAGTACCGCGCCCGCCCCCAGGACCGCACCGAAGGCGGCGAGGGACTGCCGGGACACCTCCGCGCCGAGGGCCGAGCCGGGATCCAGCCAGCGGCCGTGGTAACCGCCCACGAGCACGCCCTGCCCGGGGCGCAAACCGCACAGCTCCAGGACGTACGCCAACGAGGTCCCGGTCGGGGCCTCGATGACCGTCGAGCCGGCGACCGTCAGCAGGACGGTGCCCGGCTCGGACGGCAGCCCGGCCGACCGGAAACCGGCGGCGCCGAGCCGCGCGGCGACGGCGAGCTGGGCGTAGGTCTCGGTGTTCGACAGCAGGGTGGGCACCCCGCCGAGGCCGCGCTCGCTGGTGCGCACCCGCTGCCCGGACGGCAGCGTGGCGCCGCCGTTGAGACCGTTGATCATCGCGGTGCCCTCGCCGGTGACGAACCGTTCGGGCAGCAGCGCCACGCGCACCTGGCGCCCGCCCCGGCCCCGTTCGGCGACGGCGTCGCGCACCGAACGCTCCACGTCGGGGCGGGTCACGGCGATCACCACGTCCTCGGCGCCGACCGCGGCGGCGGCCAGCAGGGCACCGTCGAGCACCAAGTGGGGGGCGTGCAGCAGGAGCGCCTTGTCCTTGAGGCAACTGGGCTCGCCCTCGCTGCCGTTGACGACGACGGCGGTCAACCCGTCGCGTCCCCGCGCGGACTGGGTGACCGCGCGCAGCTTGCGGGCGAAGGGGAAGCCCGCCCCGCCGCGGCCCCGCAGGTCGATGTCGGCGGCGAGGTCGACGAGTTCGTCCGGGCGGTAGCGGGGCAGCGGTCCGTGCGCGGCCTCGTGGGCATCGCGGTCCAGCCGCGGGAACCGGTCGAGTCCGGTCAGCAGCCGGGGGGTGCCCACGCAGCCGAGGCCGGGGCGCGGCGCTTCGCTCACCGCCGGCCCTCCCGCCCGGCGAGCGGGCCGAAGCCCGTGGCGGCGCCGGCGTCCGCGGACGGGCCGGGTCCGTAGGCGGCGGCGTACGGCGGGTGTTGGGGCTGGGGCGGCACGGCCTGCATGGCCTGGGTCACCTGCACGGCCTGCAGCGCCTGGGTCACCTGCATGGCCTGCGTGTCCTGGGTGAACTGCGCGCCCTGCGCGACGGGTGCGGTCGCCGCGGCCGGTCGGGCGGAGCCTTCGGGAGCACCCGCCGGCCCGCCGCGGCGTCCGGCGACCAGCCCCGTGAGGGGCACGTCCCGTACGGAGTAGCCCCGGGAACGGGGGCCGCGGGCGCTGCGGGTGGCCGCGGCGGACTGCGGGGCGCTCGCCGGGGCGGACGCCTCGCGCCTGCGCGTGCGCAGCCGTACGGCGAGCAGCCCCATCACACCGGCCACGCCCAGGACGTAGGCCGCCGTCACCCAAAGGTCGGCGGGACGGCCCGCCTTGAGCCCGTGCACGAGGGAGGCCCCCCACGCCGGGTACGCGCCGATGTGCAGGGCCCGCCACCACATGGAGCGGCGATTGGTGGCGAACACACTACGCAGGGCGCCGGAGACCGCCACGCTCACGAAGAGATATCCGGCCAGGGTGCCGAGGCCGATGACGACGGGCCGGTTCGCGTCGGTGAACGGCACCAGCGCGGATGTGGCGCCCGTGTGGCCCTCGGTGACCTTGACCCATATGTGCAGGGCGAGGAAGCCCAGCCCCGCGACGGCCAGCCCGCGGTGCACGCCCTGCGCGAGCAGCCGGTGCCCCGATCCGAGGAGCACCCGGTCGGTGGCCACCAGCCCCCACAGGACGGTGGAGGTGAGGGAGACGAGCGAGAGCACGCCCGACCCGAAGTCGAGGAAGTCCCACAGATGGGTCAGCGCGCCCGCGCGCGCCGCCACGATCAGGGAGACGAGAGCGGCGAGGGAGGCGCAGACCACGCTGGTGCGCAGCCGCCCCGCGACGGGCAGAAGCGGAGGCCGCCGGACGGCCCGTTTTCCCGCGGCCGGGGCCACCGCGGCGTGGCGGCTCCCGCGTCGGGCTCTGTGGGAGCGGGGCATGTGAGGCTGGGGCAGGGGCATCCAGTTCTCCTGTGCGCCTGGGCTCCGAGCACTCCACCTGGCGCTCGGCGCCCGGGAGTTGTGGTCGATGGTGGCCGGCAGCGCTGTGGAATTCCCACGTCGGCCGAAGGGCTCGGGGCCGGAGTGCAGAAGCATCGTGGAGCTGCGCAGCATCTCCACAGGATTTATCGAAACGTGATAATTTCTCGCACCCCGTCTCCGGTGCGTCGAACGAGCCCGGAGGATTCCCCTCCAGTGGAGGTTGTGACAGGCCACCGCACCCCTCGTCGTCTACGCGTCCCCGACGGCAAAATCAAGGCAAACCCGCGGGACCGAAGGTGGCCGGAACCGTCCAGGAGGGCGTGTGGTAGCTGCAACTGTCGTTACAGGCACGGTCGTTGGCGAGGCAGGCGACCTTGGCGGGCCTGTCGCTCCTGCACCGGACAGGCCTCACCCCGGCAAGAACGAGGAAACGATGTGCGAACTTCTGAACCGCATCTGGTCCCGCCCTCGCGGCGAGTGGACCCGTGTCCTGCGCAGGGAACTCCCCGCGCTGGCCGGGGAGATAGTGGAGGAGCTTCTGCATGGAATTCCCGGATTTTCCATACTTGTCGATGACAACGATGCCATCGATGACGAAATTCTCCGACAAGCGGTGGAAGACGCCCTTCTCGCCGCACTTGGGTACCGCGACGAGCCACTGCGGGACGCGGCGGACGACGGGCCCGGCACGAAGACGCCGGACGAGGTCGAGGACCGGCACGACGTGGCGGCGGACGCCGTCCACGGTGGCCGGCACGAGGACCTGCGAGGCCCGGGACTCTCGGAGGTGCGCGAGCACGGTCACGGAAGCGGAAGCCTTGGTGGAGGCGGTCACGGGGGCCACGGCCACAGCGCTCACGCCCACGGCCACGCCGGTCACGCCCACGGCCACGCCGGTCACGCCCACGACCACGACCACGACCACGACCACGACGCTCACGCCGGTCACGCCCACGGCCGCCCCGACGGCGACGGCCCCGCGCGGCACGATGACGCGGCCCCCCATGAAGGCGCCCACGGCGCCCGCCCGGAACCCACGGCCCCCCGCGACCGGGCCCGCCAGGAGCTCTTCAAGGCCCTCACCGACGACCGCGTGGCCTCCCACGCCTCCCTCACCGAGCTGTCCGAGGCCGCCGGATGGCCCCTCCCGGTGGCCGTACGGGCCATCGCGCTGGCCACGCCCGGCGAGACCCAGCAACTGGCGGCCGTCCTCGACGACGCCCTCCCCGGCATGTTCGCCGGCCGGCCGTGCCTGCTGCTCCCCAGCCCCGACCCGGACACCCGGGCCGCCCTCGAACCCCCGCTGCGCGGCCGGTTCGCGGCCGTCGGCCACGCGGTCCCCCTCCGCGACACCGCCTCCTCACTGCGCTGGGCCCTGCGTCTGCTCACCCTGACCCCCAACCGCGGCGGCCCGGACGCCCGCGCCGTCTTCGTGGACGACCACCTCTCCACGCTCCTGCTGCTCCAGGACGAGCCCCTGGCCCACGCGCTGGCCGCCCGCTGGCTGCGCCCCCTCGCCGATCTGACCCCGCGCCAGAGCGAGCGCCTGGAGGTCACCCTGCTCGCGTGGCTGGAGGGCGGTGGGGCCCCCGAGGCGGCCAAGGCCCTGAGCGTGCACCCGCAGACCGTGCGCTACCGCATGCGGCAGCTGGAGAAGCTCTTCGGACCCGGTCTGCGCGATCCGCGGACCCGCTTCGAACTGGAGATGGCCCTGCGCAGCCGCCGCCTGATGGCCCAGGTGCGCCGCCAGCACTCGCGGGTGGGCCGGCGGACGGCGCGTGTCGTCACCGCCGACTTCACCCCCCTGGTCGTCGGACGGATGGCCCGGGTCAACGGCCTCTGAGCACCGCGCGGACGCGCCGCCCGTGCACCGGAACCGCCCGGCCTCCCCGTACCACGGGGAGGCCGGGCGGACGCCGTTCGCGCGCGGAGGGGCGAACGGCCTACGCCGACAAGGGCGCCGGGGCGCCGCGCAGCGTCGCGTTGAGGTCGAGCAGCTCCGCGTAGGCCCGCGCGCACGGGCCGCACTCCGCGAGGTGGCGGACCAGCCCTCGCGGGCGCTGCGTACCGCCCCGCCGGACCGCCGTGCCGAGCATGCCGCTGTAGTGGCCGCACCGCCCGCCGCCCGCCGCCGCGTCCAGATGGGCGCCGAGGTACGCCTCCCGCAGCCCCTCGCGGGCCCGGAAGGCCAGCGAGTTCACCGCGCTCGGGGTGATGCCCAGCCGCGCCGCGATCCGGTGCGGGGACTCCTCCTCCACCAGCGTGTGCCACAGGACGATCTGCCAGCGCGCCGGGAGCGCCCGGAAGGAACGCACCACGAGCCGGCGGTCCTCGTCGGCCATCACCTGTCCCTGCGGGTCGCCGCCGGGCGCCTGCCGGCACCAGGAGTCGAAGTCCGCGGTCGGCAGGGTCCGTACGGCGCGGTCGCGCCACTCCATCGCCGTGTGCCGGACCACCGTCAGCAGGTACGCGCGCCAGGGCCCCCGGGGCCCGGAGCCGGAGCGGACGGCCTGGAAGGTCCGCAAGAACGCCTCCGACACCAGGTCCTCGGCGTCCTGCGGGGTACGGCAGCAGGTGCGCGCGCAGGCGAGGGCGGCGTGCCGGTGCCGCCGGTAGAGGAGCTCACGCACGGCCGCCTCCTCGGCATCGCCGCCGGGGAGGCGCAGGCGCCGGGTGAGCTCCGCGTCGGGGGGCGCAGCGACCTGCTCCCCCTCCGGCGGACGTGGACGGTCCGCGGTCTCGCGTGATCCGGGCATCGCACTCCTCCTCGCCGCTTTCTTTCGGCGTCCGTCCGGGCGGCCGCGGGCACCGGACGCGTACGCGTAGGGGTACGGACGTACGGGTGCCGGCCCGGGACGAGCCCCGGGCCGGCGCCCGTCCCGGATTGCGTCAGCGGCAGGTGCGCCCGCCGTTGATGCAGCTCACGGCCTGGGCCATGAGCCCGTTCGACATGACGTTGATGAAGTCGCCGTGGTCGGTCACCGGCTTGTGCAGCTGCTCCGGGAAGCTGTCCACCGCGAAGCGGGCACCGGGCGCGACCCCGTAGGTGATCCGCTGCACCAGCTGCGGGATGGCGGTGAAACCCTTCGGGCAGCGGCCCGCCTTGTCGGCGAAGGCCACGTGCGTACGGTGGTTGGCGCTGTCGGTGTTGCGGCCGTCCCAGCAGCTCTGGAAGGTGAAGGTGCGCACCACGTCGCTGCCCTTCGGACAGATCGGGTACTTGTCCTTCAGCTGCCGGTCCTCGAAACCGGTGCAGCTCCAGGAGGCGTTGGCGTTGGCGGTGCCGTTGGTGAAGGCCTTCGCGTCACCCGTGATGATGCGCAGGAAGCGCGGCATCGCCTTGACCTGGCCGACGGGGCTCCCCTTGAAGTCGATCGTGACCTGCTTCGGCCGCAGGATCGTGCCCACGTTGGCGTCCTGTCCGCCGCCCGGGGCCTTGGCGTCCCGCTCCGCCTTCCCGTCGCGCAGCCGCAGCACCGGCCAGTAGTAGGCGGACTGGTCACCGTTGCCGCAGGTGGTTCCGGAGGCCGCGAGACTGTTGTTGGAGGAGAAGGCGTTGGTCGTCTTGTTGCCCACGTAGTCGTGCATGTGGTGGGCGCCGTTGGAGACGCCGGGGGCGACGATGACGTTGTCGGGGTTGAAGTGGCCGTTCTCGTTGCGCCCGCACTGCGAGGAGAACGAGCCGGTGGAGGCGCCGCGCCCGGCGGCGGGGGCGTTCACGTTCGGCCGTACCTTGGCGATGGAGACGAAGTCGCTCTGGGCGGGCCCCCGTTTCTGCCCGATGCTGCGTGCGGCGTCGGGATCGCGTGCCGGGTCGGCCGCGGCGGCGACCGCCGCGTCGGCCGCCGCGCCGACACCGGGGTCGGCTTCCGCGGGAGCCTCCTTCATGGCGCATCCGCTCAGCGCGTCCAGCCCCTCGGGGCGTCCGGCGGAACGGCCGATCACGTCGGACACCCGCCGGATGGTGGTGGAGCGCTGGTCCTTGAGCCGGCCCAGGAGCGCGTCCTTCTGGACCTTCTTCTTGCTCACCTGCCCCGCGGCGAGCTGCCGGTAGGCGTCGGCGACCTGGCCGTCGAGCTGGGCGAGGTTCTGGTCGACCTCGGCCCGCGCCTGGTCGGGTACGTCCGTGAGCCGGTCGCCCACGTCCGGACAGTCGATGGTCGCGGTCACCTCGCCGGTGCGGCCGGCGTCCTGGCCGGCGTTCGCGTTGCCCGCGACGACGGCGACCCCGCCGCCGCCCAGTACCAGCGCGCACGCCGCGGCCAGGAGTTTCAACCGGGGGCGCCTGTGGCCCTTTTGACTCATGTGATCACTTCACTTCGTCGATCGGACATCGGAGGGGGACGACGCCCCCTGGTGGACCGGGGAGGAGGGGGAGGACGGGGCCGGGCTCGCGTCGGAGAGCGAGTCGAAGTCGACGAGCCCGCTCTCCTCCAGGACCGAGATGTGGTCCAGGACCGTGGTGTTGGCCGAGGTGGCCAGGGCCCGCACCATGGAGTTCCGGGTCTGCGCCCGGACCTGCGCCACCAGCTGGAACACCTTGCCGTGCGCCCGCCGCAGCAACTGCACGAACAGCCGCTCGTACTCGTTGCCCTGGGCGGCCGTCATCTGGTCGAGCCAGCCCTGCTGCTGCGCGCTGGGCCGGTCGGGGAGGTCGATGCCGAGGGCCTGACCGACCTGGAGGACCTGGCGGTCGAGGTCGGTGTGGCCCATGACGAGGTGCTCCCCGGCCGTGCGCACGGAGGGGCGCGTCCCGCGTTGCTGGGCCTGCCGCCCCGCGGGCAGCTCCCAGAGCCCGGCGAGCCGCACCTTGCGGACGAAGTCCCGGTCGGTGGGGGTGAGCGGCCCGTACGCCGTGCTCATGATCCCGGCGCCGTCGTCCACGATCCCCGCAGCCGGTGCCGCCGGTCCCGTCGTGGCGGCCGAGGCGCGGTCGCCGTACTTGGCCACGGGGATCAGCAGCGCGATCAGCGTGACGGCCAGGGCACTGATGACCAGGCCGCTTCCGATCGTGTACTTCGTGGCCACCGACAAGCCGCTGCCGGATCGCCGCCGGAATGACAGCACATTGCCTCCTTGCTCCGTGGTCCTGCAGGAGAGTCGGGGCCGTGCCGGCCGCCGGCGCGTGCCGTGCGGTGCACACCCGCACATCCGGCTCTCCTGGGGTGCCACGGGACGCTAGTGCCCGGTGTGGCGTCACGGAGGAAGGACCATCACCATCGGATAAACATCCGGGCAAGTCCTCGAAAGACTGCTATCTTGCCGCGTTCGACCTTTCAACAACCCTTCAGGGCAAGGCCGTTGGCTCGACACGCGGTCACAGCACCTCCGCGACGCCGTAGTCGGTCCCGGTGATCGAGGCGCGGATCAGGCCCTCGTCCAGCGGCTCACCGCTGCCCCGAATCGAGGGAAGGAAATTGCGCTAAAAGGGCGCTTGTGGACAAAAGCCACTTCGATCATAATCCGCATGCCGGGTTCTCGGGCTCGGGTCCCCTTCGGGCGCGCACGCGCTCGCTGCCGCGTCGTGACGAACGAGAGGAGCCGGCCGGGGTGTCGAGCGCCGGTGGGTACACGGCCCTGCTGCGGACCGCTCCCGTGGGGGCGCTGCTCGCCGTCGGCTTCGCCGCCGTCTCGTGCGGCGTCGACGGCGGCGCGGCCGCCACGGGCGGCGAGGTCACCGTGGTCTACGAGGACGACGCGATCAAGCCGAAGGACCGGCACGCCGTGGACGTGGTCCGCAGGTCCGGCGTGCTGGAGCAGGCCGCCGACTGGGTGAACGAGGCGCTCGCCCTCCCGCACGACCTGGTCGTGAAGGTCACCGACAAGGTCCCGCCCGGGGTCACGGACGCGGTCACCCAGCCCGACGGCAGGACGATCTTCGTGACGGCGGCGTTCCTGACCGAGATCGAAAAGACCCTCGGTGACGTGGTCAAGACCGTCAAGCGTCCTGCCCCGCTCCCCGCGGACCAGTTCAACGCCGACGACCTGACCGCGCTGTCGGCCCGGTTCATCTTCGGTCACGAGCTGGGCCATGCCCTGCAGCGTCAGCTGGTGCTGGCGAACCTCGGCCTGGAGGAGGACGCCGCCGACGGGTACGCGTCGTTCTCCACCATCAACCAGGTGGGGGCCGGTCCGACGCTGGCGGCAGCGGTCCTCTTCGACGAGATCGCCCGCAGGGAGGGCCGGCTGACGCTGGAGGGGCTCTCCGGTGATCACCCCGTCACCCAGCAACGGGTCTTCAACTTCCTGTGCTACCTGGAGGGGAGCGACCCGAAGAAGTTCCACGCCCCCCTGGTCGGCACCGGCTACCTGCCGAAGACCCGTGCCCCGTTGTGCCCGCAGTCCTGGGCGATGCTGGACCACGGCTGGTGGACCCAGCTGCAGCCGCATTTCACCGAGGTGTTCAAGAGCCGGGGCGACGAGCGGCAGAAGGACGCACGCGAGCGCCTGATCGCGGAGACGAAGGCCTTCGAGAAGCAGCTCGACGAGCTGCGCCGCAGGCAATGACCGGAACCCCCGTGGGCCGCCCGGCCCTCACTCCGGGACGGCTTCGGCCCAGTTGCGGTTGACGGTCTCCTTCGCCTTCTCCCGCTGCGCCTCCGTGGGGAACGTCGGCGTGCCCTCGACCGTCGGCAGATTGTCCGCGGCGGCCTTGTCGAGGGTGCCGTCCTTCGCCATGGCGTCCACGAGCACGGGGCGTGCGTAGGCGCCCAGCCTGATGTTCTGGCCCTCCGGGCTGAAGACGTACTCCTGCCACAGGCGTGCCGCCGCCGGGTGCGGGGCGTCCTTGTTCACCCCGTGGGCGTAGTACTCGGCGAAACTGCCGTCGAACGGGATGGCGGTCCGCCAGTCGACGTCCGCGCCCTTCCTGCGGAATTCGTCGGCGTATCCGAGGTTGAGGAAGTCCCAGTCGATGCTGATCGGGGTCTGTCCCTTCTCGATCGTCGTCGGGGTGGATTCGACGGGGATGAAGTTGCCGCTCCTGCTCAGCTCGGCGAAGAAGTCGATACCGGGCTGGATGTCGTCGAAGGAGCCCCCGTTCGCCAGGGCCGCCGCGTACACGTCGGCGAAGGCGGAGCCCGACCTGGTCGGGTTGCCGTTGAGCGCGACCTTGCCCTTGTACTCGGGCTTGCGCAGATCGGCGAAGGTCGCGGGGCAGTTCTTCACGCGCTTGGCGTCGCAGCCGATCGAGACGTAGCCGCCGTAGTTGTTGTACCAGAGGCCGTGCGGGTCCTTCTGCTCCTCGGGAATGCTGTCCCACGGGACGACCTTGTACGGTGCGAGCAGGCCCTGCTGCGCCGCGGACTGGGCGAAGGAGCCCCCCACGTCGATCACGTCGGGGGCGCGGCCGTCGCGCCTGTGCTCCTTCAGGGCGTTGATCTCGTCCTGGCTGCTGCCCTCCGGGTTCTCCACCGAGACCTTGATCCCGTACTTCTTCTCGAAGCCGTCGATCAGTGCGCCGTAGTTGGCCCAGTCGTTCGGGAGCGCGATCGTGTGGAGCGATCCCTCCTTCTTCGCCGCCGCGGTCAGTGCCGCCATGCCCCCGGCGTCCGCGGCGGATGTGGCCGTCGCGGGGGTCCTGGGCGCGGCGGGGGGTTCGTCTCCGCAGCCGCCGAGGGGCGCCGCCGCGAGGGCGAGGCAGACTCCGACGGCGGCTGTCCGGAGACGAGGTGCGGGCACTAAGGCTCCATGGCGGGCGGGCGCGTACCGGTCGAGACCAGCGTACGTTCGATGCCCCCGGCAGCGCAGTTCCAGCCGGTGGTGTCCGCTGCCGTTCCCACCGCCCGGCGCGTATCAGAGCGGCTCGTCGTCCCAGCCGGCCAGGAGCGCCTCCCCCGGGAGCGTCGCGGACGGCGCACCCCCCGCCACCGCCTCGTGGAGGGCCTGCTCACTCCAAATGATCTTGCCGCGGTCCGTGTAGCGGGTGCCCCAGCGCTGGGCGAACTGCGCGACGAGGAACAGGCCGCGGCCGCCCTCGTCGGTCTCCTCGGCCCGGCGCAGGTGCGGGGAGGTGCTCGACCCGTCGGAGACCTCGCAGATCAGACTGCGGTCGTACAGCAGCCTCACCCGGATGGGCTCGCTCCCGTAGCGGATGGCGTTGGTGATCAGTTCGCTCAGGATGAGCTCCGTCGTGAAGGCGATCTCCTCCAGGCCCCAGTCCGCCAGCCGCCGGGCGCACGCGTTGCGCACCCGGGACACCTGCGCTGGATCGGGGGGTACGTCCCACTCGGCGATCCGCGCCGGGTCCAGCCGGCGGGTGCGGGCGACCAGCAGCGCGATGTCGTCGCTGGGCCGGGTGGGCAGCACCGCCTCGATCACCGCGGTGCAGGTTTCCTCCGGCGTCCGGGCGGGCCCGGACAGGGCGGCGCGCAGCGCCGCAAGGCCCGTGTCCGGATCGCGGTCGCGGCCCTCGATCAGCCCGTTGGTGAAGAGCGCCAGCAGGGAGCCCTCGGGCAGGGTCAGCTCCGCGGTCTCCATGGGCAGGCCCTCGCCCAGGCCCAGCGGTGGGGAGACCGGCACCTCGGGGAAGGACACGCTGCCGTCGGGAAGGACCATGGCGGGGCCCGGATGGCCGGCGGTGGCGGCCGTCACCCGCCCCGAGACGGGGTCGTAGACGGCGCACAGGCAGGTGGCTCCGGTGATTCCCTGCCACTCCTGCTGGTCGGTGTCGATGTGGGCGACCAGCTCGTCCAGGTGGCTCAGGAGCTCGTCCGGAGGCAGGTCGAGGGTGGAGAAGTTGTACACGGCCGTACGCAGGCGGCCCATGGTGGCGGCGGCGTACAGACCGTGCCCGACGACGTCGCCGACCACCAGCGCCACCCGCGCGCCGGGCAGGGGGATGACGTCGAACCAGTCGCCGCCCACACCGGCCTGCGCGGACACGTAGCGGTGCGCGACCTCGACGGCGGACTGCTCCGGGACGCCACGGGGCAGCAGACTGCGCTGCAGGGTGTCGGCCACGGTGTGCTCGCGGGTGTAACGGCGGGCATTGTCGACGGACAGCGCCGCCCGTGCGGTCAGCTCCTCGGCGAAGGACACGTCCTCCTCGTCGAACGGCGCGGCGTCCTTCCCCCGCCAGTAGCCGGCCATCCCCATCACGACGCCCCGGGCCCGCAGGGGTACGGCGATCAGGGAGTGGATGCCGCGTTCCAGGATCCGCTCGGCGTTCGCCGGGTCCTGCTCCCGCCAGTGCCGGGTGGCGTGCAGGTCCGCTTCCAGGACCGCGTGGCCGCCGGCCAGCCCGGCGGCCATCGGGCTGGACGGAACGAACCGGATCAGCCGGCCGACGGGGTAGAGCGGATGGTCGCCCTGGAGGCCCTCGGCGGCGGTGCGGCGCATCTCGGTGTTCACATCGGGCGGCTCCTCGCCGCGCAACACCGGCTCCAGCAGGTCGACCGTGACCACGTCGGCGAACCGGGGGACCGCCACCTGCGCCAGCTCCTGCGCCGTGCGCTCCACGTCCAGGGTCGTTCCCACCTGCACGCCCGCGTCGTAGAGCAGTTTCAGCCGCTCGCGGGCCACCTCCGCCCTGCCGGACAGCGCCCGCAGCTCCGTGGTGTCGCGCAGCGTGACCACGGTACCGGCCGAGCCGTACGGGGTGGTGGTCCGGATGTTCACGGCCAGTAGCCGATCGGCCGCCATGTGCACCTCGTCGGTCGCGGAACGGCCCGATGTGATCCGCTCGGCGATCCCCTCCTCCAGGCCCAGGTCCGTGACGGGGCGTCCCTCCGCGTCCCCCGGCAGATCGAGCAGCCGGCGCGCCTCGTCATTGGCCAGCAGCAGCCGCCC
Organism: Streptomyces sp. M-16; assembly: GCF_052114405.1. Classification (NCBI taxonomy): domain Bacteria; kingdom Bacillati; phylum Actinomycetota; class Actinomycetes; order Kitasatosporales; family Streptomycetaceae; genus Streptomyces; species Streptomyces sp. M-16. The sequence continues at coordinate 45,648 of NZ_JBFRER010000041.1, forward strand.
GCCGTCCCCGACGATCAGCACGCCCTCCCGGACCGCGTGCAGCACCGCGTCGTGGTGTTCGTACATCCTCGTCATTTCCTCCGGTCCCAGGCCGTGGGTCCGGCGCAGCAGCCGGCGGCTCACCAGGGCGGTGCCGCCCGCGGACAGGGCGAGCACCGCGGCCGCGCTGCCGAGGACGACCGGCAGCTGCCCGTTCACCATGCTCTGGACGTTCTGGACCGTGACCGGGGAGGAGACGATGGCGATGACGTTGCCCCGGGCGTCCTTGACGGGGACCACGGAGACCACGGACTGCCCCAGGGACCCGGCGAACGTCTCGGTGAACGACTTGCCGGCCGCCGCCGAGGCGAAGGGGCCGACGACGCGCTTGCCGAGCTGCCGCGGGTCGCTGTGGGCGAGGGTGACCCCGTCCAGCGTGTACACGTTCAGGCCGTCGACCCCGGCGATCTTYCGGGCCGCCTCGGCGCTCGGCTGGAGCACCGCGCTGGGATGGGCGCTGTGCAGGGCGGCGACCATTCCCGGGGACTCCGCGAACGTTCCGGCGGCGGCGAGGGTACGGTGCCGGGCGTCGAGCATGGCGGAACTCCGGGCCTGCACCACGAGCGCCAGGACCGCGGCGGCGACGAGCAGGACCACGACGGCCAGCTGGAGGAGGAACACCTCGCCGGCCACGCTGCGCGCGCTCAGGAGGGAGGACAGGCGCTGGGGCCGCCGAGACCCTCCCCCGGGGGACGGGGCCCGCTCCCGCTGCCCCTCCCGGCGGTGTGCCGAGGGGGAAGACCGAGCGGGAGCCGAGGGGCTCGGAGCCGAGCGGAGCAGCCGGCGCCGGAGGCCTCCCAGGTAGTTGCTCATAGTCCATCTTCTAACCTCTACGGGCTGTCGGCAGCGGGCGGCGACCGGACCGGCACCCGGGATCCTGGCATCCCCGCAGGTCAGGTCCATGCCGTTGGGGTGCAGTCCAGCTCGCGGCCGGCCGGCGTCAGCCGCGCAGGCACCACTCGACGAACCCCCCGACGCTGCCGTCCACCCCGGCCTCCTCGTCCGCCACCGCGGCCGTGCGGAAGAAGCGGACCTCCCGGAAGTTCAGATCCATGGCCTGGACGAGGCTGTGCAGGCCGAGCGCCTCACGGAGCCAGGTCCGGGCGCCGTCACCGTCTTCGAGGGCGGCCGGTACCAGGCCGTGCTCGGCGAGCAGGTCCGTCTTGCTGATGGCGACCGCGAGGCGCGAGCGCCGCAGGGGCGCGCCCATCGCGGCCACGGCCTGGACCGAGCGGGCGAAGACCTCCTCCGGATCGACCGTGGAGCCGAGGGTACGGTCCAGCAGCGGGCCGGGGGGCGGTTCCATGGTGGTCCAGAAGGCCTTCACCGCCATCGGGTCCAGCACGAAGACGAAGGTGCGCGCGGCCCGTGCGTAGCGCAGCGCGTCGGTGTCCTCGCGGTCGACGAACCGCTCGCCGGCCGTGTCGAAGAGGTGGACCAGCCGCTGGGACCGGCCGCCGCCGAGGACGAAGGAGTGCGCCCGCGGCAGGGTCTTCTGGGTGGCACGGGTGTGCCCCCGCATCCGCAGTACCTCGCGCAGCACCTGGTAATTGGCGTCCGACTCCTCGTCGGCGAGGGTGATCGCCGGACCGCCGTCGGCCGCGGCGTTTTCCAGGGACAGCAGCATGGCCGCCATCAGCTGGGTCTTGCCCGCAGCCTGTCCGCCGATCAGCGGAATCACCACCTCGGGCATGTGGCCGGCGTCCGTGTTCATCGGCTTCCCGCAGTGCGGGTGGACGCAGTACGCCTGGAGCCGTGAGTTACGGCCCATCAGCATCAGCAGCGTCGGCATGCGCTGTCCGCACTCGCAGCGGCGCCGGAAGATGCCGTACGTCCCCGGGCGGATGTCGGCGTGCCGGCGCCGGCAGGTGGGGCCGGGGCAGTCGTACGCCGGGTAGGGCACCCGCTCGAAGCAGTGCGGGCAGAGCATTCCGGTGCGCAGCCGCTTCATCCACAGCACCGACCGGTCGACGGCCCTGAGGGTGCCGGCGAGGAGCCGGGCTCCGGCCGTCAGCAGCGCCAGGACGAGCGCGTGCAGGGCGAGCAGCAGACCGAGCAGCGGCAGGACCGCGGCCGCGCCCGCGCAGAGTCCCAGGTACAGCGTCAGGCCGTACGGAATCGTGAACGCCCGGTGCCGCGCCGGGGCGACGAACTGCCGTGAGGTCACGGCGCGGAAGGCATCGCCGACCGTGGTGGCGTACGAGCGCCCCTCCAGCGTGAGCAGTTGGCGCAGGTCGCGGGAGGCCGGCCCGAAGAAGTAGTTGCGGTACGCCTTCACCGCCTCGTCCTGGGGGCGGTAGGGCGGCAGCGTCCGGAACTCGGGGGTGCGCCGGTACACGACGCCGACCAGCGTCCGTCCGTACCCGCTGAGCACCTGCACGGCCAGCGCGAGGCCCCGCAGGGCGGCGATGAGGGGGGCGAAGGGCAGGTACGCGGCGAGCCCGGCGAGGAAGAGGACGGGCAGCAGGACGAACCTGCCGATTTCGGCCACCGGGTGTCACCGGCCCTTCTTCTCGCGGGATGGGCGGGATGCGCGGGCTTTACGGGACGTGCCCGATGCCGGGGTGTCCGGCGGGTCGGCGGGCGCGGGTGCTTCGCTCCGGCCGAAGGGCCAGAACCACCGGGACGGGCCCCTCGGGCCGGGTCGCCGGGCCTCGGCCCGCCCGGCGTAGTGGTCGGCGAGCGCGGCCCCGTGGGGCCGTACCACCCGCTCCAGCCGTTCCAGGTCCGTCGCGCGCCAGTGTCCTTCGGGATGGGCCCGGAGCCCCGCGGCCGTCTCCTCCTGGGCCTGGGTGAGCCGGGCCTCCCTGGGCAGCGTGGCCACGGTGGCGACATGACTGAGCAGGACGTCGTCGACCGGTCCGCCTCCCGCCATCCGCAGGCCCAGGAACGACAGGTACTGGTCCAGGTCGCGGTGCTCCAGCTCCGTCAGGCGGCCGCGGAGCCGGCCGACATCGGCGGGCAGGCGCAGCATGGCCGCCACCAGGTACCGGCGCCTCAATTCCCGCGGCGCCGCCCACCGGCCGGTCTCCGGGATCACGAACTCCGCGAGGAGCTCGGTGGCCTCGCGGGCCTCGCGGAGCGCGGCCTCCAGGCCGAGGGTGACGCGTACGTGCTCCGCGGCGCCCGCGGGCAGCCAGGCGAAGCGGTGCGGCTGGGAGAGGACCCGGCACAGGTGGAGACAGTCCGCGAGGGCGTCCTCGTCGTCTTCCCCGATGTCCTGCCTCAGGGCGCGGTCCAACCACTCGCCGACCGCCGCGTCCACCGGTTCCGAGGGGGGCAGCTCCGCCGCGATGCGGGACGCCTCCCGGTGCGTCCAGGTGCGCGAGGGCTGCCGCCAGAGGGCGCGCAGCAGTTCCTCGTCGGGTGAGGTGCGTCCGCGGATCTCCAGGATCCTGAACATGATCGGGACCGTGTTCGAGGGATCGCGCTCGGCCCTGGCCCGGAGGTGGTGCTCCAGGAGCAGGGGCCGGCCCATCAGGTCGCCCTCGTGCAGGAGTTCGGCGGGGAACTGTGCGAAGAGCTGTTCCTGCCCCGGGCGTCGTTCCAGCGCCTCCTCCACCGCCGTGGCCAGCGAGGCCCTCATCACCGGCAGGACGCGCACCAGGTCGGCCACCTCGTCCCGGAACGCCGGCGCGGGCGCCATGGCCCCGAGCAGCGCGTGGGACAGGGCGAGGGTCTCGCGCGCCATGACCCGCCGCGGTACCGGCAGCCCGGTGCCGACGGCCCAGAGCAGCAGGCGCGTGCGCTCGCGCGCGGTCCGCACCTCGGTCTCCAGCAGCCGCTCCCACAGGGCGGCGGCCTGTTCGCGGGCCACCGCATCGGTGATCGGTACGGGCTCGACGGCGTCCTCGGCGGCGGTCGTGTAGGCCCGCATGCGCAGCCCGCACAGCTTTCCCTCGATCTCCTGGTGGACCGCGCTGTCACCGCCCGCCTTCGCGGCCGCGCTCAGCGCGGTCAGCCGGGCGTCGTCCAGGCCCCGGTGCTCGCGGTGGATGTCCGCGGCGACGGCCGCCCGGCGCGCCCCCAGATGACCGGCCCCGGCCAGCCAGTCGACCACCGCGTGCACGTCGGCCGTGGTGAGCGCGATGCCGCCGGAGACCGCCGCCGCGGCGACGGGGGCGTGCCAGTCGTCCGGCGTCTCCTCCCCGCCCTCCGCGTAGTCCGCGGTCCAGGACCAGACGGGCCGGACGGAGCCGACACCGATCCTGGTCAGGAGCCGGACCAGTGCGGGGACGGGCACCTCGGGGAACACGCCCCGGGCGAAGTCGAACACCGTGTAGGCCGCTTCGTCGTCCGGGGCGAAGGCGAGCTGCGGCTCGGGGACGGTGCCGATCAGGTGCAGTCGGCTGCGGGCCGGACGCAGGACGTAGGTGGCGAAGGACAGGCCACGGGAGAGCCGGGGTGGCAGCAGGTAGGAGACCGCGGCGAACCAGTGCGCGATCTCCTCCGTCGAACGGTCGACCACCACCACCGAGCCGTGCTCGGTCAGCGCGGCGAACACGGCGGCCAGCAGCCCGGGCAGCCGGGCCGCGTGGGGATGGCCCCGCAGGAACGCGCCCACGGCCCGGACATCGAGCGGTCCGGGAGCGGGCCCGGCCAGCGTCGGGAGCTCCGTCCTCGGGGACACGGCGCGGGTCCACACCGGCGAGTTCCACAACTCGATCGGCAGCAGTCCGCCCCCGGCCGCCGGGAAGTCCTCACTGTGCAGGGCGTGGGCGAAGTAGTTGCCGAAACGCCGGGCGGAGTCGCGGCCCACGTACTGGACGCACAGGGCGGTGGCGCTGCGCCCCGCCCGGTCGTGGGGCCGGTAGCAGAGGTTGACCGGACAGCGCTCCAGCGACTCCGGCGTGTCCGACTCCACCAGCGAGCGGGGCGGCTCGTAACCGGCCAGCGCCTCCACGGCCAGCCGGGTCTCGGCCGTGACGCCCGGACTGACGGCATTGAACTGGAAGCCGGAGAAGCCGCTGAGTCCGTGTTCGCAGGAGGTGTAGTAGAGCTGCTGGAAGTGCTTCATCCCCGGCCCGCCTTCGGCACCGAGCCGAACTCGCTCAGCAGCCACAGCAGCGGGTCGGCCACCCTGTACGGCTGGATGCCGGTGGGGGCGACCCGGGCGTCGGGGGTGGGGTTGCGGCCGAGGGCGGAGACGCCGAAGTAGCGGTAGCGGGAGTAGTGGTTGTTCAGCAGCTGGTCGATGGGAACCCCGTCCCAGTCCTTGAGGAGCCGGCGCACCTCCTCGTGGACGCTGAGGCTGTCACCCACGTCGAACCGGCCGCGCGAGGGCGCGTGGTCGCGCAGCGGACTGCCGGGTTCGAGCAGGTGCCAGAAGGCGTCCATCTTCGAGAAGACGACGGCCACAGGGGTGTCGAGCAACCGGTCGGAGCGCCCGGAGCGGGGCGCGAGGAGCAGGCTGGTGACCCGGGAGAGGACGTTGAAGGGGGAGTCCAGGCCCTCGGTGCCGGGCAGCGGCGTACCCGGCAGCGCGTTGTCGCGGGCCCCGGGCATCTGCAGCGGGTCGAGCAGCAGCACGATGCCGTCGGCGTTGGACAGGTACCGGGTGTTGAGCTCCACGCTCTCCCGGGAGCTGAAGTCCTCGCCGGCGGTGTCGAAGAACGACAGGACGGTGTGCTGCGGGCGTTCGCCGAGCAGGGTGCGCCGGCGCAGGCCGAACCGGAAGACCAGCGGGTCCACCCGGTTGAGGGTGGTGGAGGCGGTCTGGGTGCCGGGGAACATCTGGTTGTCGCGGTAGAGACGGTCCTCGTAGTCGGAGCCGTAGCGCCTCATCGTCGCGTCGTCCGTGCCCATCAGGGCGGCTCCGTAGGACTCGCCCACCCGGTGGCGCACCTCGTGGAGGAGGACGGTCATGTAGACGGTCTTGCCGGACGCCTTCGGGCCGACCATGGCGATCAGGCGGTTCTCCACCATGCCGAACTGCACGGGGAGTTCGGAGTGGCACACCGGGCAGATCCGGTAGGTGCTCTCACCGTCGCAGTCCGGGCAGACGGCCGTGGGCTTGCGGCCGTCCGCGGCGAAGTCCGGGCCGAGGTCGTGGCTGCGGCGCGGTCCCTTGCGCTGGTCGAGCACCTGGTCGCGGCGGCGCGCGCACTGCTTCCCGGTACGGCTCAGCCGACTGTTGCAGCGGAAGCGGATCTCCCGCGGGGTGAAGCCCTCGTAGCAGTAGGGGCAGGTGAGGCGTTTGGCCATCAGGTGACTCGCAGTCTGTGCAGCGCCGTCGGGCGGATGTCGATTCCGGAGTCGGTGCCCGCGTCCGCCGGGAAGCAGACCAGCCAGGACGGACCGCGGGTGGCGGGCAGCGGGAACTCCACGGTCATGGGGGCGCCGGCGGTCAGCCGCTGCGCGGGTACCTCGTGCAGGACGGTGCCCTCGGCGGTGCTGGTGGGGCGGAAGCGGCCGAGGCTGTGGACGATGCGGAGACCGGGCAGGTCACAGCCGGTCGCCGAGGTGAAGGTGACCGTGGCGACCCGGCCCTTGAGGCGCCGGCGCACGATCGGCTCGTACGCGACGACGGGCGGCGCGGCGGGGACGACCAGCGAGGACGCGCCCTCGCAGCCCTCGTGGAGCTCCGGGACCAGGGCCTCCACGGTGAGGATGACGGCCTCCCGGCCCGCGGCCAGGTCGAACCCGCCGTCGTGCTCGTACACCCGGCGCCGGCACACCACGTCCCCGGCGCCGGGGCCCGCACCGGCGGTGCCTCCCTCCCGGCGCCAGCGGACCCGTGCGCTCAGGGCGTCCCCGGGCCAGGCCCACAGGACGAGGAGGTGGTCCCCGCGCCGGATGGCCTGGAGCTGGTCCACCGGCACCGCGAACAGGGCCCGCGGCTCCGACGGGGAACCCGTCGGGGCCCCGGCCGTGGTGTCGTACGGGCTGCCGCGGCCGGGCGGGTCCGCGGCCCGGGCCCCGGGCGGCTCCGCAGCCTCCGCGGGGGTGGTGTCCGGCGGTCCGGTGTACGTCGGCCCGGCGGGGGACGGTCCGCTGTACGGGGGCCCGGCGGGGGGCGCTTCGTCGTCCGGGGCCTGCGCGGGGGGTGCTTCGTCGTACCCGGGTCCGGTGTACGGCGCGTGCGGAGCCCCGGCGGGCGGCGGATCGGCGTCCGGCGGCCCGGTTTCCGCCCGTACGGCCCCCTCGGACTCGGGCGGTCCGGAGGCGCTCCGGAATCCGCCCGCGCCGGCCTCCCCCGCCGGCGGCCCGGTGTCATGGACGGCCGGGGCGCCGCCCTGCCGTGACCCCGGCTCGGGGTCCTGCGCCCGGGGGCGCCCGTCGCGGGGCTCCGGGTCCGTCGCGGTGACGGCGGGCTCCGGGTCCGGCCGGACACCGGCGGCGTCCCGGCCGGGGTACCCGGCCTCCCCGCGCGCGTGACCGGGGTCCGCTCCCGCGTACCACGCGCCGGCCCGCGCCGACGGCGCGGCGGATCCGGTGACCACGCGCAGGACGCCGAAGTCCCGCAGGGACAACAGCCCGAGCACGACCGCCAGTCCGGGCCGGTCGCAGCGCACCGAAAGGCCCCGCGCGGCCGGGAGGGCCTCGATCCCGGCCCGCAGCCCGGGCGCCGCGGCCATCCCGCCGGCGAGCAGCACCGTGTCCACGGCCGGTTCCGCGGTGGTCAGTTGTTCCGCGACGGCGGCGAGCACGCGCTCCCGCAAGGGCGCCACGGCCCGCTCGAAGGCGGCGCGTTCCAGGGTCAGCGGGTGCCCCCCGCCGCCCGCGTCCGCCGCGGACGCGGTGGCGACGTCCGACCCGTCGAGCCCTTCCCGGAGCGTCCGCGCGGCCCCGAGCGGGTCCGCGCCCTCCGGCAGGCCCCCGGTCAGCGCCGCGGCGAGCGCCGCGTCCCAGGCGTCGCCGCCGAGCCGCAGGCTGAGGGTGCGGACCACGTGCACGGTGAGGTCGGGGGCGATCGCCAGGACGCTCAGGTCCAGCGTCGTCGCCCCCTGGTCGCAGACGAGCACCGTGTGGTCCACGCCCTCCGCGACCGCCCCGTAGTGCAGGGCCACGGCCACGGGCTCCGGTACGACGCGCGCGACGTCGAGTCCGGCCCGCTCCACCGCGTAGCGCAGCTCGTCCTCCCGCCCGCCCGACACCGGGAGCCCGAGGAGGGCCGCGCGCTCCGGCTCCACGGCGGGGGAGCCCGCTTCGGCCCGGGACGCGCCGAGCAGCCCCGGCAGCGCGCGGACCGGGTCGAGCACCCCGTCCACGCCCGTCAGCTCGGCCGTCGTCACTTCGGGACGGCCGTCGGGGCCGATCCGCGCGACGCGCCCGTACCGGTGCCCGAGGTCGATGGCGATCATGCCGGTCCGCCCCCTTCGTCCGCGCGCGACGCCGCGGCGGCGCCGTCCCGCCACGCGCCCTCGGGGGCGACCCGCGCCGTACCGTCGGCCGCGATGCCGACCCGGATCCGGCTGCCCGGATCCGGCCGGTGCGTCAGCAGGTGGCTGACGACGGCCGAGCGCACCACCTCCAGCTCGTTGCGGATCTGCCGTCCCCCGTAAGCCTGGTGCTCGGGGTCCGACATCCGGTCCGTGATCCACGGGTGGAGGGTGTCCGGGTCGGGGACCAGCTCCAGGCGGTGGCGTTCGCGGACCGACTCGGCGAGCTGGCGCAGCAGCCGGTCGGCGATGCTGACGACGTGCTCGTGGCGCAGCATGTCGAACACGACCACTCCCGGCTTGAGCCGCCCATAGATCTCGGGCCTGCCGATCGTTCGGAACTTGTCCTCCACCGCCCGGGTGAAGTGCGCCTCCAGCTGCCGGTACGAGAGCTCGCCCCGCTCCTCCAGCAGGCTCTGGACCTGCTCCGCGCCCGTGTTGGAGGTGAAGATGATCAGGCACTGGGAGAAGTGCGCCGTCTGACCGCGCCCGTCGGTGAGCCGGCCGTCCTCCAGGATCTGCAGGAACTTGTCCAGGACCTTGGGGTGGGCCTTCTCGATCTCGTCGAAGAGCAGCACGCTGAAAGGCCGTTCCTGCACCCGGCGGGTCAGCTCGCCGCCCTGTTCGTGGCCGATGAAGCCGGGCGGCGCACCGGCCAGCCGCTCGGCGGCGTGCTCCTGCTGGTACTCGCTCATGTCGAAGCGGGCGTAGGCGCTCTGGTCCCCGAACATCAACTCGGCGACGGCTTTGGCGAGTTCGGTCTTGCCGACGCCGGTGGGTCCCACGAAGAAGAACGCGCCCCGGGGGCGAGCCGTACCCGAACTGCCGAAGTCGACGCCCACGAACGCCGACTGGAGGGCCGAGGCGACGGCGTTCACGGCCGTGGACTGCCCCACCACCCTCGTGCCGAGGGCCCTCGCGGCCCCCGCGACGGTCTCCCGGTCGAGCTGGGTCCACGGATCGACGCTCACGTTGAGCCGGTGCAGCTCCAGCAGCCGGTCCGGCTTGCGCACGGGCGCGTTGCGCAGCCACGAGGTCCTGGCCAGTGAGTCGATGTCCCAGCCCGCCATGCCGTCGGTGGCGCCGACGAGGGCTTCGAGGTCGGCGCGGGAGGAGTCCTGCCCCCCGTTGAAGTAGCGCCGCAGCCAGCTGAGCCACAGACGGCGCTCGCTCGGGTCGGGCGGGCCGATGTGCAGTGCGGCGATCCGGGGGTCCTCCAGGTGGAACCAGCCGGGCAGCCGGCCGATGTCACCGACCGCGCACAGGACCGCGTTGCGCGCGTGCGGGGCCGGTCCGGGCGCCGCGTGCGGGGTCACGGCCTCCGTCATCGCGGCGCGCAGCCTCAGGTAGCCCAGGCGGGACTCGGCCTGGCCGGGAGGGAGGTGGTGGTCGACGTCCTCGAAGACGAAGGCGGTCGCCGCGTCCGGCGAGGCCACGAGGCGGTGCACGGTGGCCACGACGTCCTCGAAGGCACGCGGCCGGCCCGACTGCCGGGGCGCCAGCAGGCGCTCCCGGCCGCGGTCCCGCTC
>NZ_JBFRER010000042.1:0-54741 GCF_052114405.1 Streptomyces sp. M-16
GTCCGGCGCCGGGCGGCCGGGGATCCGGGCATCCGGCGCCGGAGGCCTCCGCCGGTGGCCGCGGCCACCGGCGGGGCGGCGGGTGCGCTGCGGCCTCAGTGCAGCTCGTGGATCTCGATGTCCCGGCTGTCCACGGCGACGGTGTCGACCGCCCTCGGCATCAGGCCGTGCAGGTGCACCTCCTGGAGCTCCGCCGTCGCCACCGCGCGACCCGGGTGCAGGCCGGCGCCGAACTGCGGCGCCCGCACCTTCCACTCGTGCGGCGCACCGTCGCAGACGGCACCGGTCCCGATGCTGAGCCTGCCCGCGTCCTCCTGGGCGACGGTCACCTTGACCTGCGTAGCCCCGCCGGGGGACGCGGCCTCGCACTGGTAGGCCCCGTGAAGGGTGATCGCACCGTCCCGGGCGATCTCCGCGTCGGCGTTGACGACGACGGCCTGCTGAAAGACGGTGGCGGCGGCGGGGGCCGCGAACAAAGCGCTCGCGGCCAGTGCGGAGAAGGCGGAGAAGGCCATTCGGCGGGCAGGCGTACGCATTCTTCCTCCAGGTGGGCGTGGATGACGGGATTCCGCCGGAACGCATTGTGCTGGCAGTCGGGGGCAAACGCGCACCGCATACCCGTGTCGGTGTGTGCAATTGCCCGCTCGGGCGCGTGAGACTGGCCGAAATACATCCCCGCACCGAAGATCCCCGAAGGGGTCCCCGTATGCGCCAGCACACCGCAGTCCTCTCCGCCGCCACCCTTCTGCCCGTCCTGCTGTTCGGCGCCACCGCCTGCCAGAGCGCCCCCGAGGGCGCCGCACTCGCCCCCGCCGCCGCGCCCGCCGTCCCGGTCGACGACGGGGCGCCCGGCACCGACGAGGAGCCCGCGGCGCCGGCCCGCGGCGCGGACGGGGCCGCCGCGAAGGATGCCCATGTGGGTGACTCCGTACGGGTGCAGGGGCGTGAGGTGGGGCGACACCTCCAGGCCGTGCTCGCCGCCTACGTGGACCCCGCGCTCAGCGTGGAGCCGAACTACGGGCCCCCCGCAGGGAAGCGCTGGACGGCCGCCTCGATGTCGTTCGTCAACGTCGGCGGCGCCTCGTACGGGCCCCTCGGGCGCATGTGGGCGTACGACAGCGCGGGGAAGCGCTACCCGGCCGTGCGCACCGGTGAACTGACCACCGGCAAACCACTCGTCTTCGATTCCCTCGCGGTCGGTGAGCGGGCCGAGGGATGGGTGGTGTTCGAAATCCCGGAAAACACGCGCATTGTGCGGCTGCAGTATCAGGACGCGAACATCCGGGCGAATTCCGGAGGGGGTTTCTGGTCGGTCTAGCCCGCCCGGGTGAAAGGCCGTGAAAGGGCCCGGTTCCAGAGCACTAAGGTGCGGCGCATGACTTCAACGCAAGCCGAAATCGACCGGTCCCACCTCGGCACCCTTTCCGTGCTCGCCTGGATCGGTGACCCCTCCGAAGGGCACGACATCCCGTACCTCCTCGCCTACATCCTCGGCGACGGCCCGCAGGGCCGGGAGGCGGGCGAGAAGGCCGCGCGCGGACTGCTGGAGGAGATCGGCCTGCCCATCGGCGACGTGGTCATGGACGGCACCCGCAACCCGCGCACCTTCGCCGTGCAGATCCTCCTCGCGGGCAGCCAGGTCGCCCTGACCCTGCCCGGCCTGAACGCGACCTGCACCGCCCCCGACGAGTGGGTCGCCGCCGCCAACGAGAGCGGGCAGGCGTACTTCCTGTTCGCCACGCGCGCCTGGCCCGAGGCCGTCCCCGGCAAGCCGGTCACCCCCGAGCTCCTGCAGGCCTTCGCCGGCGACGAGGAAGTGCTGACCAGCAGCGCCCACTGCGTCCTGACGGTGCAGAGCCTCCAGCAGTAGGCGGGGCCGTGCTCCGGCCGCCGGGCTCCCAGCCCGCCCGGTGGCCGGTCCCCCCCGCCTGCCGTCGTCCGGTCCCTCCACCTGCCGGCCGGTCCCCCCCTGCCCGCCGTCACACCCCGGTGTGGGGACACTCGAAGGCGAACCGCAGCGAACGCACCCGGTTGTCGAAGCTGGACCCCGCCAGATCGGGCAGCCCCACCGCGCGCAGCCCCACCGGACGTGTCAGCAGCTCGCGGAAGAGCGCCTTCATCTCCACCCGGGCCAGGTGTGCGCCCAGGCAGAAGTGCGGACCGCCACCCCCGAACCCCAGATGGGGGTTGGGGGAGCGGGTGATGTCGAAGGCGTCCGGATCGGGGAAGACCGCCTCGTCACGGTTGGCGGAGGCGTAGTACAGCACCACCTTGTCGCCGGGCCGGAACAGGTGCCCGCCCAGGGTGTGTTCGGCCGCCACCGTCCGGCGGAACTGGATGATCGGCGTCGAGTGCCGGATCATCTCGTCCACCGCGCCGTCCGCGTGCTTCTCGAAGTCCGAGAGCAACAGGTCCCGTTGTTCCGGGAAGTCGGTCAGCAGCGTCAGCCCGTGGGTGATGGCGTTACGGGTCGTCTCGACCCCCGCCACCATCAGCAGGCTGAAGAACGCCCCCAGTTGCCGGGCCCCGAGCGCCTGGCCGTCGACGTTCGCGCAGACCAGCGCCGAGATCAGGTCGTCGCTGGGGTGCCTGCGCCGCTCCCGCCCGATCCCCGCGACCATCCGCTGCATCCGGGCCAGCGCCCGCAGCCCCCGCCCCGGCATCCGCAGCCGCGACGCCAGGCCCCGCTCCACCCCGATGTTCTCGGAAGCGTGGTTGACCCGGTCCGCGATCTCCGCCCGGTAGCGCTCCGGGATGCCCATCATGTTGCAGATGACCTCCAGCGGCAGCCGGGAGGCCACCGCCGACACGAACTCGTCCGGCCGCCCCTCCAGCACGTCGTCCACGATCCGCGCCGCCACCGCGTGGATGTCCTCCTCGGCGGCGGCCAGCAGACGGGGCGTGAAGGCCCGCTGCACGATCTTGCGCAGCTGCGCGTGGTCCGGACCGTCCAGGTTGACCATCGAGTCCCCGAACAGCGCCCGCACCCACCGGGCCGGCTCCGGTGTGGTGACCCCGGGCGCACTGGCGAACACCTTGGGCAGCCGGCTCGCCTCCTGCACGTCCGCGTGCCGGACGAGCGCCCAATGGCCGGCCCCCTCCGGGACGAACACCGGGGACGGCAGCGCGCGCAAACGCGCGAAGGCGGCCAGGCGCCGGTCCGGCGGAAGCTGCCAGAAACCCGGTTCGGCCAGTTCCGCTCCGGGACCGGTCGCGCTGCTCTGCCGTTGCGGGGGGAGTGTCATGGGGCCGTCTCTTCCTGTCGCCTTGGTGCGTGACGCGCACCGCGTGATGCGTGGCGCGCCCTACGCGGTGCGCCGTGCTGCAGAACGGATCCACGGGCACGGGAGTGACGGCCCCACGGCCGGCGCCTCCCCCGGAGCCCCGGACCTCAGACGGCGACGGCCGCCCGCGGCCCGCCCCGGACCGAGAGGGTCTGGCCCACCGCCACGGTGGCCGTCGCGAACAGGCCGGCGTAGAACACCGCGTAGTCACCCGTCCACGTGCACGCGAGGATCACGACGGCGGACACCGGCAGCACCAGCTGCTGGGCGAGACCCCGTTTGAAGTGCCGGGAGTGCAACAACCACACCATCATCAGGAACAGGGCCGTCGGGACGGTGACGGCGGCGTTCGCGGCCACCTGCGAAATGTGGGCCTGGCCCACCGCGTGCTCCACCGCGACCTCGATGCCCGCACCGATCGCCGCACCCGACGCGAAGATCAACAGATGGCCGTACCCCCACGGGATCGCCTCCCTGTTGGACGTCAGCCGCTCGTGCATCGGCACCGCGAAGTAGATCCACCACGCGGCGAACACGATCAACAGCCCGCCGGCGGCGATCGGCAGCAGCTCACCGAGGGCCTCGTGCTCGTCGAGCGCCGACTTCACGGCCACCGTGCTCGCGGCGATCGTCTCGCCGAGCACGATGATGGTGAACAGCCCGTACCGTTCCGCGATGTGGTGCGCGTGCCACGGCGTCTGGTGCCCGCGCTCGGCCAGCACCGGAACCAACAGCTCCGCCGCCACCAGCACCAGGAACAGCCACTGCTTGGACGCGTCCGGGGCGAACAGCAGCGCCACCCAGCCCGCCTGGCACAACACCAGCCCCGCCGCGTACTTCAGCGCCGCCGTACGGGCCGGACCGCTCTCCCCGGACGCCGCCCGCAGCCACTGCGCCGTCAACGCCACCCGCATGATCAGGTAGCCGATGACGGCCACCGTCCAGTCGTTGTCGTTGAAGGCACGGCTCACCCCCGCCGCGTAGACCAGCACACCGGCGATCTGCACGAGCGTCGCGATCCGGTACGGCACGTCGTCACAGTCGTAGGCCGACGCGAACCACGTGAAGTTCATCCACGCCCACCACACCCCGAAGAAGACGAAGAAGTATCCGATCACCCCGCTCCCCGGATGGCCCTCCGCCAGCGAGTGCACCAGACACTGACCGGCCTGGGCGATCGCGACGACGAAACAGAGATCGAAGAACAGCTCCAGCGGAGTCGCCGCCCGGTGGTCCTCGTCGCGGCTGCGCGCGGTCATCCGTACGTACGTCATACCGYCCAGCACAGCAGCGCCCGGCCGCCCGACAGGCGAGGCGCGCGGCCCGCACCCCACGGGTACCCCGGGCGGACTCGTGACGGCCCACCACCCTCGGAACGACCCGCCTCCCCACCGGCGCCCCCGGGGCGGGAGGGCCCCGCCCCGATTCGGAGCAACCCTTAAGATCCGCACAACAGGCTGAAACGGTACAAACCGCCTAGCGTGGTGCTGTGTCCGAGCCCCCAGAAGCCCTCGCCGCAGCCCCGCCACCCCCAGGGCCCCCCGAGGTCCCACCGTCGGCCGGACGGTCCGTCGCCGCGCGGGCCACCCTCGCCGGCGCCGTCGTCTCCCTCCTGCTCATCGCCGCGACCGTGCTCGGCGGCCGCCTCCTGCGGGACTTCGACTCCGCCCCGCCGCCCTACGCCGTCGCCACGGTCTTCCTGGCCTTCGGCGTGGCCCCTCTTCACGAAGGGCTCCGGCAGCTCCGTCTCGGCCGCCGACTTCAAGAGGGCGCCCACCGCCCCGCCGAAGACGACCGCCAATGGCCCAGGTCAAGAGGGGCTTCAAGGGCCCGCGACGGACCCGGCCGAGCGGGCGCACCTGCCCCCCGCACCCCTCGACCCGGCCATCACCGCCCACGGTTTCTTCCTCATCCCCGCGAGGTTCGCCGCCATGGCCGTCACCGGCGCGCTGTGGATCTTCATCGGGTTCTGCGCGACCCGCCTCACCGTGTGCTGGTGGTTCTACGCCCGCCAGGGCGCCGAGGCTCCCAGCCGAACCGGGCGGGCGGCGGGGGCCGCCGTACCCTGGACGCATGAGCACCTCCGCCGCCCCCGACCCGCTGCCCGAGTCCGCCGCGACGCCTCCGCCGGCCCCGGCACCGGCGTCGTCGACGCCGGCTGCCAAGCCGCGCCCCCGGCTGATCTTCGACGACCCGCTGGACCAGCAGTCGTCCGACGACACCGACCGCGGCTGGGGCGAGCGGCCGCCCGCCGGCGGAAGCGCGGCCGACCTGGCCCGCTTCCTCGACGAGAAGCCCCCGCACCACATCTGATTGGCCCGAGCGGTCAGAAGGCGTCCCGTGCCCCCGGAGCCTGGCCGCTGCCGCCGTTCGAGCCCCGCTGCGTCACCAGGGCGTCGCGGATCTCCTTGAGGACCTCCAGCTCGGTGATCTCCATGGTCTCCTTCACCCCCTCCTTGGCCTTGCGGCGCGCCTCCTGCCGGGCGAGGTACTTCGCCATGGGCAGGACCATCAGGAAGTAGACGACCGCCGCGGTGATCAGGAAGGTCAGTGCGGCGTTGAGGACCGACCCCCACAGGATGTTGACGCCGGTCGGTTCGCCCTTCGCGTCGATGCCACAGGGATCCTTCAGGCACGAGGTGTAGACATCCAGGCTTTTGGTGCCGATGGCGCCCACGAGAGGGCTGATGATGCCCTTCACGATCGAGTTCACGATGTTCGTGAACGCGGCGCCGATGACCACGGCCACCGCCAGGTCCACCACGTTGCCGCGCATCAGGAAGGCCTTGAAGCCCGCCAGCACGCTCTCCTTCTTCTTCTCGCCCACCACTGAGCCTTTCTCTGGAACCGCTGAATACGGAGTCAACTGTTCCGAAAGTTACGTCAGTCCGAGCCCGCAGTGTCCAATCGAGCCTCAGAACAAGGCGACTTGACTGGGCGTACGTGCGAATCAGCACAACGTCACCGCCAGACGCGCCACCGTGCCCGCGCCCACCAGGGCCCGAGCGGTGTCCCGGGGGACGGACAGCACCACCAGCGCGCCGCCGTCCCCGCCCTTCTCCGGCTCGGGCACCTCGGTGACCCGGGCTCCGGCCGCCACCACGCGGGGCGGGCCGGTGCGCTCCGCCGCGACCACGTCCACCCGGTCCCCGGGGCGCAGCAGCCGCACCGTCGCCGCGTCCGCGATGCGCACGGGCGCCGACACCAGGCGTACCACCGCCGCCGGCGGTTTCGCCACGGGCGGGGCCGCGCCCCGGGAGGCCCGGGCCTGTGCCCCGCCCACGGCCAGGGCTGCCGCCACGACGGCCAGCCCGGCCGCGGTGGCCCGCCTGCGCCGGCGCACCGCGCGACGCAGCCGGCCCCCGGCCCGGCCCACGCGGAGCGGGGGGAAGGGGGGAACGGGGCGCGAGGGGGGACACGCGGAGGGAGAGGGGACGGGGGAGGTGGAGGGCGAACAGGGGGGACGGGAAGAGGTCCTGGACATGGTGGGCACCGCCGAGCCGATCGGGATCCGGTGTCCGGGGCCAGCGCCCGGACCCCCTCACGATCCGCCGTTCCGTCCGATGCCGCGCCGGTCTGTGGACGGTCCCCAGGTTGTGGACAACCCGGTCACCCTCACGGGCGGCCCCGGCGCCCGCCCCCGACGCCGGAGCGGCAGCCCCCGCACGCGATCATCGACGGATGAGTCAGTACTACAACAGGGGCGACGAGGTGCTCTGGAACCCGGCGACAGGAGTGTCCCGGCTCTTCCTCGCGCAGGTGGCCGCCTTCGAGCGGGAACTGGGGATCCCGTCCGGGATCGGGCCCATGGAGGCCGACGACAGCGAGGTCGACCCGGTGGCGCTCGCCCGGTTCGCGGAGCAACTCGTGGACCGGTACCTGCGCGGGAGCCATCCCGTCGCCGCCGTGCTCTCCGAAGGGTTCACCGCTGTCGTCGCGGCCTTGGCCGCGCGTGCCCGGGTCCCCCTCGACCTGGGGCAGGGGGACCGGGCAGACCGGCTCCGCGAGCTCGTCCGCGGGGTGCGGCCGGCCGTGCGCGGCTGAGCCGGGCGGCCGAAGGCGGGCGAAGGCGGCCGGAGGGAGGCGCGGTCGCGGCCGGGGTGGTGAGGGCGGCTAAGGGAGCTCGATGCCGAGGTCCCAGCCGTCGTGGGCGTGGGTGCACAGGCAGGAGCGGGACGCGGTCGGCGGGAGGGCCGCGACGGCGTCGAAAAGGACCTCGCGCAGCCGGCCGACGTTCTCGCCGAACACCTTGAGGACCTCCGCGTGGGAGACGCCCTCGCCCGTCTCGGCACCCGCGTCCAGGTCGGTGACCAGGGCCATCGAGGTGTAGCAGAGCCCCAGCTCGCGGGCGAGGACCGCCTCCGGGTGCCCCGTCATGCCGACCACCGACCAGCCCGCCGCCGCGTGCCAGCGCGATTCCGCCCGCGTGGAGAAGCGGGGTCCCTCTATGACGACCATCGTGCCGCCGTCCACCGGCTCCCAGTCGCGCCCCCGCGCCGCTTCGAGCGCCACCGTGCGCCCGACCGGGCAGTACGGGTCGGCGAAGGTCGTGTGCACGACGTTGGGGACGCTGCCGTCCGGCAGCGGCTCCCCGTCGAAGAAGGTCTGGGCACGGGACTTCGTACGGTCGACCAGCTGGTCCGGGACGAGCAGCGTGCCCGGCCCGTACTCCGCCCGCAGGCCGCCCACCGCGCACGGGCCCAGCACCTGGCGGACGCCGACGGAGCGCAGCGCCCACAGGTTGGCCCGATAGTTGATCTTGTGTGGGGGCACGGTGTGGCTGCGCCCGTGCCGCGGCAGGAAGGCGACCTGCCGCCCGGCCAGCTCGCCCAGGTACAGGGAGTCGCTGGGGGGCCCGTACGGGGTCTCCACCTGGATCTCCGAGACGTCGTCCAGGAAGGAGTAGAAGCCCGAGCCGCCGATGACACCGATCTCTGCGTTGACCATGGCGCCACCCTAACCGGGTACGCGTAAGGCCCCGCCGCCCAGGAGGGCGAGCGGGGCCTTACGGAAAAAGAAGGGCTTACCGGTCAGGCGGCGGACGTGGAGCCGGCGCTGCCGCCGGTGCCGGACGACGACGTCGAGGAGGACGAAGCGGCGGCAGGCGCTGCGGTGGTCGTCGTCGAGGTCGAGGGCTTCGAGGCGGGCGTGCTGCTCGACGAAGCGCCACGGCTGTCGTTCCGGTAGAAACCGGAACCCTTGAAGACGATGCCTACCGCGGAGAACACCTTCTTCAGGCGTCCGTCGCAGCTCGGGCACACGGTCAGTGCGTCATCGGTGAACTTCTGCACGGCCTCAAGGCCCTCACCGCACTCGGTGCACTGGTACTGGTAGGTCGGCACGAATTTCCTCCTGGCACTCTGACTCAATGAGTGCTAACGACGCTCCATGGTGACGTATTCCGGCGGATCAGTCCACCGTCACAGGCTGGCGGTGACCGATGCCACGCTCGTTCGCCCGGTTGCGGGCGGCCGGCGAGGGGGTTGCCGCAGGGGTCGCCGCGGCGGTGGGAGCGGACGCGTTCACGATCCGGCTCGCGGCCGCGGGCGCCAGCTTCGCCCGCAGGGCCAGCAGGGTGACCAGCGCGAGCGCGGTGGCCACCAGCGGCACCAGGAAGCCGTACGAGGACCCGTGCGCGTCCGTCAGCCGGCCGGCCAGGGTCACGGCGCCGGCCTGGCCGAAGGCGACCGCGCCGGTCAGCCAGGTGAAGGCCTCGGTGCGCGAGGCGGCCGGGATCAGCTGCTCGATCATGGTGTAGCCGGTGATCAGCGCGGGGGCGATGCACAGGCCGACGACCAGGCCGAGGGCGCCCAGCAGGATCATCGAGTGGGCGGCCCACAGGACGGACGCGGCGGCGGTGAGACCGATGTAGCCGAGGATCAGGCGCCGGCGCGGGCCGATCTTCCAGGCGATGGCGCCCATGGCGATGCCGGCGGTCATGTTGCCGGCCGCGAAGATGCCGTACAGCAGGCCGTTGGCGCCCGGGTTGCCGATCTCGTTGGAGAAGGCGGCGAGCGAGACCTGCATGCCGCCGAAGACGGCGCCGATGCCGATGAAGGCGACGATCAGGACGCGCAGGCCCGGGAAGGACAGCGCGGAGGCGTGCTTCTGGCCGCCGGCCGGCACCGGGGCCGGCTTCGGCTCCGTGGCGCGCTGCGCGGCGAAGAAGAGGCCGCCGAGCAGGGTCAGGGCGGCCTCGGTGGCCAGACCGGCCGCCGGGTGGATGCCGGTGCACAGCGCGGTGGCGAGCACGGGTCCGACGACGAAGGTGAACTCGTCGGTGACGGACTCGAACGCGGCCGCGGTCGGCAGTAGCGGGGATCCTTCGAGCTTGGCCGCCCAGCGGGAGCGGACCATGGGCCCGACCTGCGGGACGGATGCGCCGGCCGGGACGGCGGCCAGCGCGAGCGCCCACAGCGGGGCGCCGAGGAGGGCCAGCGCGGTCAGAGCGGAGACCGCGGCGGCGTGGACGAGGACGACCGGCACGAGGACGGCGCTCTGGCCGCGGCGGTCGGTGAACTTGCCCATGACCGGTGCGGAGAGGGCCATGGAGACGCCGGTGACGGCGGCGACGATGCCGGCGTCGCCGTAGGAGCCGGTGGCGTGCTGGACGAGCAGCAGGATGCTGATCGTCAGCATGCCGAACGGCAGACGGGCGGCGAAGCCGGGGAGGACGAAGCCGAGGGCGCCGGGCGTGCGCAGAAGCTGCCCGTAGCCGGGTCGGGTGGACGTGGCGGACTTGTCGGTCGTGACCGCGGATGTCACGGCCTGGCCTTTCCGCTGCCTGGTAGAGCGTCCCCGTCTGCGGACGGTGTGCCGCCTTGTGAGCGACCGCACCCGTACATGTGGGAGCCCCGAGAGCTGTCCTCTTGCGCAGAACCGAGTGATACCTGGGCGCCCACTGCGGGAGGGTGCCACGGCCGCTTTGCGGTCGCGCCAGCTCTGCGTCAGGCAGAGTTGGTTCGATCTGGTGTGCCTTCATCGTACAGGGGAATCCGCTACCACGCCCTGTGATTTCTCTGGCAACTCGTGTCTTCACCTGCGATTAACTGGAGCTTCGCATTCCAGCGCCCATGAAATGGGGGCGAAGAAGGTCATACGCCACCGAAATTGGCGAGTTTAGAGCAACGCTCTATAGCGGAGCGTTCACCTTGCCCACCCCTGCGTCACCCTCCGTCACCGAAAATCGCCACCGACCCACCGCGGGTGACCGTGTGTGCGGCGGCCGGGGAATGTCGACAAATGTGGACCGTCGAAGCACGTCGAAGCACGTCGAAGAACGCCGGTCGGACGCCACCGTCCGCCGGCCGCCCTCACAACGACGTTCCGCCCCCGGTGCCCAGCCACCCCGCCAGCTTGCCGCCGCGCGCCACTGCCCGAAGCCGGGCCTCCGCCGCGTCGCGAACCGGATCCGTGGCCACCACCAGCAGTTCGTCCCCGCGCCGCAGCACGGTCGACGGCGCCGGTACGAAGCTCTTCGCGTCCCGGACCACCAGCGTCACCGACGCTCCCGCCGGCAGCCGCAGCTCGCTGACCTCCACCCCGTGCATGCGCGAGGCGGGCGGGATCGCGAAGGACAGCAGGTGCCCGCGCAGCTTCTCCAGCGGCGCCGACTCGATCCCGAGGTCGGCCGCGGCCTCGTCCGTGTCGCCGAGCTCCAGCTTGCGCGCCACCCACGGCAGGGTCGGGCCCTGGACCAGGGTGTAGACGACGACGAGCACGAAGACGATGTTGAAGACCCGGTCGCTGCCCTCGATGCCGGTCACCATCGGGATGGTCGCCAGGATGATGGGGACGGCCCCGCGCAGGCCCGCCCACGACATCAGGGCCTGCTCCTGCCACGGGATCCGGAAGGGCAGCAGGCTGACGAACACCTCCAGGGGCCGCGCCACCATCGTCAGCACCAGTCCGATGATCACGGCGGGCCAGAAGTCGCTCGCCAGCTCGTGCGGGGTGACCAGCAGGCCCAGCAGCACGAACATGCCGATCTGCGCGATCCAGCCGAGCCCGTCCGCGAATCCGCGAGTGGCCGGCCAGTGCGGCAGCTTCGCGTTCCCGAGCACCATGGCCGCCAGGTACACCGCCAGGAAGCCGGAGCCGTGCGCCATCGCGCCGGCGGCGTACGCCGCCACCGCTATCGCCATCACCGCGATCGGGTACAGGCCGGAGGCGGGCAGCGCCACGTGCCGCAGTCCGTACGCCCCCAGGAAGCCCACCGTCAGGCCGATCGCGGCGCCGATCGCCAGCTCCAGCGCGATCTTGCCGATCAGGACGAACCAGTCGTCCACCGGTCCGACCGTCGCGAAGGCCACCACCAGGATCACGACGGGAGCGTCGTTGAAGCCGGACTCGGCCTCCAGTACGCCCGTCACCCGCGAGGGGAGCGGGACCTTGCGCAGGACGGAGAAGACGGCCGCCGCGTCGGTCGAGGAGACGACCGCGCCGATCAGCAGGGCTTGGCGCCACTCCAGCCCGACCAGGTAGTGCGCGCCCGCCGCCGTGACGCCCACGCTGACCGCGACGCCGACCAGCGACAGTACGATCGCGGCCGGCAGTGCGGGTTTGATCTCTTTCCACTTGGTGCCCAGACCACCCTCGGCGAGGATCACGACGAGCGCGGCGTAACCGATGACCTGCGTGAGCTCGGCATTGTCGAATACGACGTTGCCGATGCCGTCCTGGCCTATCGCTATGCCTATGCCGAGGTAGATGAGCAGGCTGGGGAGGCCGCTGCGTGAGGAGACGCGTACCGCCGCTACCGCGACGAGCAGCACGAGCGAGCAGACCAGCAGGAGCTCGTTGAGCGTGTGGACAGTCAGCGGGCGGCCCTTTCCTCAGCGCGCCTGACGGAGCGGCGGATCGTTCCTTCCGGAGGCGCGTCCGGCAAGTTACTTCGTTACCTTACCTAATCTTTGACGATTCCTTGACGCGATAGTCACATTGTGAAACGCCTGTTCGGCCCTGTCCTCATGACCTCGACCCCTGGCGGATCAACGGACATGGTCCTGCGCCTATGGTTGCTCCCAGCAATCCCAGGACCACCCTGCCCCTCTAAGGACAGCGATGCCCGCCAATGAATCCGGACCTTCCGTCAAGAAGAAGGGACGACGCGCACGCCTGCTCGTGCTCGTCTTGGTCCTGGTGCTCTTGGCGGCAATCGGCTACGGCGCGTACTGGAGCGTGGACACCGTGCGCGCCTCCTTCCCGCAGACCACCGGCTCCCTCAAGGTCCCCGGTCTGACCGGGACCGTCGACGTCAAGCGCGACGAGCACGGGATTCCGCAGCTCTACGCCGACAACGACGAGGACCTCTTCCGCGCACAGGGCTTCGTCCACGCGCAGGACCGGTTCTGGGAGATGGACGTACGCCGTCACATGACCTCCGGCCGGCTCTCCGAGATGTTCGGGTCCGGCCAGGTGGAGACCGACGCCTTCCTGCGCACGCTGGGCTGGCGCCAGGTCGCCCAGGCCGAGTACGACACCAAGCTCTCGCCGGAGACCAAGAAGTACCTCCAGGCCTACGCCGACGGGGTCAACGCGTACCTGAAGGGGAAGTCCGGCAAGGACCTCTCCGTCGAGCACGCCGCCCTCAAGCTGACCGACGACTACAAGCCGGAGCAGTGGACGCCGGTGGACTCGGTGGCCTGGCTCAAGGCCATGGCCTGGGACCTGCGCGGCAACATGCAGGACGAGATAGACCGCTCGCTGATGGCGAACACGCTCTCGCAGGCCCAGATCGACGAGCTCTACCCGCCGTACCCCTTCGACCGGAACAAGCCGATCGTCGAGGGCGGCACGGTCGCGGGCGGCAAGTACGTCCCCCAGGGAACCCCGGGCGCCGGCTCGACCGGTACGGGTACGGGTACGGGTACGGGAACGGGTACGGGCACCGGCTCGACCGGCACCGGTACGGGTACGGGTACGGGTACGGGTACGGGTACGGGTACAGGTACGACCGGTACGGGCACGGGCACCGGCACCGGCTCGCAGGCCACCCCCAACGGCGGCAGCACCGGCCTCGCCGGCAACGCCACCGCCCAGGGCGCCACGGTCGGCCTGCGCACGCAGCTGACCTCGCTCTCCAAGACCCTKGACGAGATCCCGGCCATCCTCGGCCCCAACGGCAGCGGCATCGGATCGAACTCCTGGGTCATCGGCGGCAAGTACACGACGACCGGCAAGCCGCTCCTCGCGAACGACCCGCACCTCTCCCCGCAGCTGCCCTCGGTCTGGTACCAGATGGGCCTGCACTGCCGCGCCGCCTCGCCCCAGTGCCAGTACGACGTGGCCGGCTACACCTTCTCGGGCATGCCCGGCGTGGTCATCGGCCACAACGCCGACATCGCCTGGGGCATGACCAACCTCGGCGCCGACGTGACCGACCTCTACCTGGAGCAGGTCAGGCCCGACGGCTACGTCTACGACAACAAGGTGCTCCCCTTCACCAACCGTGAAGAGGTCATCAAGGTCGCGGGCGGCAAGAGCAAGAAGATCACCGTCCGTACCACCAACAACGGACCGCTGATCTCCGACCGCAGCGACGAGCTGGAGACCGTGGGCGTCCGCGCCCCCGTCCCCACCTCCGCCCCCGACCGCGGCAACGGCTACGCCGTCGCCCTGCGCTGGACCGCCCTGGACCCCGGCAAGTCGATGGACGCGGTGTTCAAGCTCGACCGCGCCAAGGACTTCGCCGGCTTCCGGGCGGCCGCGGCCGACTTCGAGGTCCCCTCGCAGAACCTGATCTACGCCGACAACAAGGGCGCCAACGGCAACATCGGCTACCAGGCCCCGGGCCGCATCCCGGTCCGCACCCAGGGCGACGGCCGCATGCCGGCCCCCGGCTGGGACCCGAAGTTCGCCTGGAAGGGCGGCAAGGACGGCAACGCGGGCTACATCCCGCAGAACGAGATGCCCTGGGAGCTCAACCCGGCCCGCGGCTACGTCGTCACCGCCAACCAGGCCGTCACCGAGACCGGCGCCGGCAAGTACCCGTACGTGCTGACCACGGACTGGGGCTACGGCGCCCGCAGCCAGCGGATCAACGACCTCATCGAGGCGAAGATCAAGGACAGCGGCAAGATCTCGACCGACGACATGCGCACCATGCAGATGGACAACAGCAGCGAGATCGCCGCACTGCTGACCCCGATGCTGGCCAAGATCCAGGTCTCGGACCCGGACGTGCGCTCGGCGCAGAAGCTGCTCGAAGGCTGGAACTACACGCAGGAGAACGACTCGGCGGCAGCCGCGTACTTCAACGCGGTCTGGCGCAACATCCTCAAGCTGTCCTTCGGCGACAAGATGCCCAAGGAGCTGCGGATCGAGGGCAGCTGCGCCAACGTCCAGGAGAGCGGCGGTCCCAACGACGACCTCACCAAGACGGTCCGCGAGTGCGGCACCCGCGGCCCAGACTCGGCGCAGCCGGACGGCGGCGACCGGTGGTTCGAGGTGGTGCGCCGCCTGGTCAAGGACGAGAAGTCGCCCTGGTGGTCCTCGCCCAAGACGCTCACCAAGCCGGCGACGGCCACCCGTGACCAGCTCTTCGCCCGCGCCATGAACGACGCGCGCTGGGAGCTGACGGCCAAGCTCGGCAAGGACCAGTCGACCTGGACCTGGGGCCGGCTGCACCAGCTGAACCTGAAGAACCAGACGATCGGCACCGAGGGCCCCGGCTTCATGCGGTGGCTCCTCAACCGCGGCCCGTGGAACCTGGGCGGCGGCGAGGCCACCGTCAACGCGACCGGCTGGAACGCCTCCAGCGGGTACGGGGTCACCTGGGTGCCGTCGATGCGGATGGTCGTGAACCTCAACGACCTGGACAAGTCCCGCTGGATCAACCTGACCGGCGCCTCGGGGCACGCGTACGACTCCACGTACACGGACCAGACGACGATGTGGGCCAAGGGTGAACTGCTGGAGTGGCCCTTCGGCAAGGAGGCTGTCGACAAGTCGACCGTCGCCACGCTGACGCTGAAGCCGTGACGCCGAGGCCGTGACGCCGAGGCCGTGACGCCGAGGCCGTGACGCCGAGGCCGTGACGCCGAGGCCGTGACGCTGAAGCCGTGACGCCGAGGCCGTGACGCCGAGGCGGTGAGGCCGGAGCCCGGGGCGGAAGGCCGAGAGCCGACAGCCGAAGCCCCGGGGCCGAGGCATCAGAAGCGCACCACCCCCGACGGGGTGGCGACCGCCTGGACGGGGTGGTCGTGCGGTTCCTCCGGGACCCGCGCGACCACCTCTTCGTCGTAGAGGAGCACCACCAGCGCCGGGTGGGTCCCGGCGCGTTCCAGCCGGGCCAGCACCCGGTCGTAGGAGCCCCCGCCGCGGCCGAGCCGCATCCCGCGCCCGTCGACCGCCAGGCCGGGCAGCAGGACGGCGTCGGCGGCCGTGACGGCCTCCGGGCCGAGCGCCGGCCCGGAGGGTTCCAGCAGGCGCATCTTCCCCGGGTGCGCGGCCTCGGCGAGGCTGCCGGGGCCCTCGTAGGCGGCCCAGTCGAGGTCGTTGTCGGGCAGCAGCAGGGGCAGCAGCACCCGCTTGCCGGCCGCCCGCAGCGCGTCGAGCAGCTCGTGGGTGCCGGGTTCCGCGCCGACCGAGACGTACGCGGCCACCGTGCGCGCACCGGCCAGTTCGGGCAGGGCGAGGGCGGAGCGGGCGAGCGCGCGGGCGGCCGTGCCGCGGGCCTCGGGGGACAGGGCGCGGCGGGCGGCGAGCAGTTGTCGCCGGAGGGCGGCCTTCTCGGGCGGGTGCTCCGTCACTATGAGGTCACATACCTTTGCTATAGGTGCATATCCGGACATAATTACCGGAATCTGGGCGGGTGTTCGGCATGACCCACTATCGTTCTGCCCATGACTCAGTCGCACCCCGTGATCAAGAAGGCCGTCATCCCGGCCGCGGGCCTCGGCACTCGGTTCCTCCCGGCGACCAAGGCGACCCCGAAGGAAATGCTCCCGGTCGTGGACAAGCCGGCCATCCAGTACGTGGTCGAGGAGGCCGTCTCGGCCGGCCTGGACGACGTCCTCATGATCACAGGACGTAACAAGCGGCCCCTCGAAGACCACTTCGACCGCAACTACGAGCTGGAGTCGGCCCTCATCGCCAAGGGCGACGACGACCGGCTGAAGAAGGTCCAGGAGTCCAGCGACCTGGCCACCATGCACTACGTCCGCCAGGGCGACCCCCGCGGCCTGGGACACGCCGTCCTCTGCGCCGAGCCGCACGTCGGCAGCGAGCCCTTCGCCGTCCTGCTCGGCGACGACCTCATCGATCCGCGCGACCCCCTCCTGCGCCAGATGGTCGACATCCACGCGCGCACCGGCGGCACCGTCATCGCGCTGATGGAGGTCGACCCGTCCAGCGTGCACCTCTACGGCTGCGCCGCCGTCGAGGCGACCGACGAGCCGGACGTCGTGCGCGTCACCGGACTCGTCGAGAAGCCGGACGCCTCCGAGGCACCCAGCAACTTCGCGGTCATCGGACGGTATGTCCTCACCCCCGCGATCTTCGGCATACTGCGGGAGACCGAGCCGGGCCGCGGCGGGGAGATCCAGCTCACCGACGCCCTGCAGAAGCTGGCCGCCGACGAGAGCGTGGGCGGCCCGGTGCACGGCGTGGTCTTCCGCGGCCGCCGCTACGACACCGGGGACCGCGGGGACTACCTGCGGGCCATCGTGCGACTCGCGTGCGAACGTGAGGACCTGGGCCCGGAGTTCCGCACCTGGCTTCACCGTTACGTCACGGAGGAGATGTAGGAACGTGAGCAGTTCCGCACCGCAGGACACCGCACCGCACCGTCTGTGGTCGGTGGACGAGCACCTCGCGGACGTCCTCGCCGCCGTCCGGCCGCTGGAGCCCATCGAGCTCCAGCTGCTCGACGCCCAGGGCTGTGTCCTGGTCGAGGACGTCACCGTGCCCGTCGCCCTCCCGCCCTTCGACAACAGCTCCATGGACGGGTACGCCGTCCGTGTGGCCGACGTCCAGGGTGCGAGCGAGGAGTTCCCCGCGGTGCTCGCCGTCATCGGCGACGTCGCGGCGGGCAGCGGCGAACTGCCCACCGTCGGACCCGGACAGGCCGCCCGCATCATGACCGGAGCCCCGCTGCCGCCCGGTGCCGAGGCCGTCGTGCCGGTCGAGTGGACCGACGGCGGCACCGGAGGCGGCGCCGCCGCCGGGATGACCCCGGCCAGCGCCGCGCCCGAGGGCGCGGGCGGCGAGGTGCGGGTCCACCGCGCCGCCGAGGCGCGGGCGCACGTGCGCTCGCGCGGGAGCGACGTACAGGCCGGCGACCTGGCCCTGGCCGCCGGCACCGTCCTCGGTCCCCCGCAGATCGCCCTGCTGGCCGCCATCGGCCGCGGCACCGTACGGGTGCGGCCGCGCCCCCGGGTGGTGGTCCTGTCCACCGGCAGCGAGCTCGTCCAACCGGGTGAGGCGCTGGCCGCCGGGACGATCTACGACTCCAACAGCTTCGCGCTCGCCGCCGCCGCCCGCGACGCCGGCGCCATCGCCTACCGGGTCGGCGCGGTCGCCGACGACGCCGAGACCCTGCGCGCCGTCATCGAGGACCAGCTGATCCGGGCCGACCTCCTCGTCACCACGGGCGGGGTCAGCGTCGGCGCGTACGACGTGGTCAAAGAGGCGCTGACCTCCGTCTCGGCGGGCGACGAGGCCGTGGAGGCGGGCCGCGTCGACTTCCGCAAGCTCGCCATGCAGCCCGGCAAGCCGCAGGGCTTCGGCACGGTCGGCCCCGACCACACCCYACTGCTGGCCCTCCCCGGCAACCCGGTGTCCTCCTACGTCTCCTTCGAGCTGTTCGTGCGTCCCACCATCCGGGCGCTGATGGGCCTGCCCGCGTCCGAGGTCAGCCGGCCGAGCGTGCGCGCCGTGCTCAAGGCAGACCGGCCGATCGGCTCGCCGGCCGCCCGCCGCCAGTTCCTGCGCGGCGCCTACGACCCCGAGAGCGGGACGGTCAGCCCGGTCGGCGGATCGGGCTCCCACCTGATCGCGGCACTGGCGCACGCCGACTCGCTGATGGTGGTGCCGGAGGACGTCACCTCGGTGGAGCCGGGGGCCGAGCTGGAAGTGATCCTGCTCGGCTGAGCACCGCCCGGTGCGGGTAGCGTGTTGCACCACACAGGCCCCAGGGCTCCAGGGGGCCCGGAGCGGGAGTGGCACGCAGACATGAGTACGCAGAGCAGGCTGACGCACATCGACGAGGCCGGCGCGGCCCGGATGGTGGACGTTTCGGCGAAGGACGTGACCACCCGGACGGCCCGGGCCAGCGGACGCGTCCTCGTATCGCCCCGGGTGATCGAGCTGCTGCGCGGCGAGGGCTTGCCGAAGGGCGACGCCCTCGCCACCGCGCGGATCGCGGGGATCATGGGCGCGAAGAAGACCCCGGACCTGATCCCGCTGTGCCATCCGCTGGCGGTTTCCGGGGTGACGGTGGACCTGAGGGTCGCCGACGACGCCGTGGAGATCCTCGCCACCGTCAAGACCACCGACCGTACGGGCGTCGAGATGGAGGCGCTGACCGCGGTCGCGGTCGCCGGGCTCACCGTGATCGACATGGTGAAGGCCGTCGACAAGGGCGCGGTCATCACCGACGTCCGGGTGGAGGAGAAGACCGGCGGCAAGTCCGGCGACTGGACCCGCGCGTGAACGCCCCCCGCGGCGGCGAGGTCCACAGCCACAGCCACACGCACGGCGAGACGGGCGGGGCCCCGGGGGTACCGGCGGCGGCCCCGCCCGCCGCCGGTACCCCCGCACCGCGCGGCCTGGTCGTCACCGCCTCGAACCGCGCCTCCCGGGGCGTCTACGAGGACCGGGGCGGCCCCCTGCTCGCCGAGGCCCTGGAGCGGCTCGGCTTCGCCGTGGACGGCCCGCGCGTCGTCCCGGACGGCGACCCGGTGGAGCTGGCGCTGCGCGAGGGCGTGGCCGCCGGGTACGACGTCATCCTGACCACCGGCGGCACCGGCATCTCCCCGACCGACCGGACCCCGGACGCCACCGCGCGCGTGCTGGACTACGAGGTCCCGGGGATCCCGCAGGCCATCCGTGCCGAGGGCCTGGAGAAGGTGCCGACCGCCGCCCTGTCACGGGGCCTGGCGGGCGTGGCGGGCCACACCCTGATCGTCAACCTGCCCGGCTCCACGGGCGGGGTGCGCGACGGCCTCGCGGTCCTGGCCCGGATCCTGCCGCACGCCGTGGACCAGCTGCGTGGCGGCGACCACCCCAGACCCGCGCCGACGCCCGGGAGCCCGAGCTGAACGGCCCCACCTGGCCGGTGGTGCTGGCGGACGGCGATGTCACGCTCCGGCCGATAAAGCTGCGGGACCAGCGCGCCTGGCGCGAGGTCAACCAGCGCAACCGCGACTGGCTGCGCCCCTGGGAGGCCACGATCCCGCCGCCCGCACCGTGGGGGCCGGTCGTCCAGCGGCCGACGTACCGGCAGATGGTCCGCCACCTGCGGGCGGAGGCCAACGCGGGGCGGATGCTGCCGTTCGTCATCGAGTACCAGGGACGGCTGGTCGGGCAGCTGACGGTCGCCGGGATCACCTGGGGGTCGATGTGCGCAGCCCACGTGGGCTACTGGGTGGACCGGGACGTGGCGGGCCGCGGGGTCATGCCGACGGCGGTCGCGCTGGCCGTCGACCACTGCTTCGGGAAGGTCGGGCTGCACCGGATCGAGGTGTGCATCCGGCCGGAGAACGTGCCGAGCCGGCGGGTCGTGGAGAAGCTCGGATTCCGCGAGGAGGGGCTGAGGCCGCGCTACCTGCACATCGACGGCGCGTGGCGGGACCATCTGGTCTTCGCGCTGACGGTGGAGGAGGTGCCGGAGGGGCTGGTGCGCCGCTGGCACCGCACGCGGAAGCCGCCGCAGGGATCGCCGTCCGGGCCGCCCGAAATCAGGTAATCGCAAAAGCGTTCGAATTTCTGGCCGATTCGCCCATAACCTGATCCGAAGAATCACAAAAAAAGTCCGTGATATCAGCCGGATCGTGCGACACACCGCTCAATTGGCTGATCCCCTCGGCCGCACCCCTCTACGGTGTGGGGTGTGAGCAGCAGCGGCCTCATCTACGCAGTCATTGTCGGGGCCTGGGCCGCCTACTTGGTGCCCATGTGGCTCCGCAGGCAGGACGAGCTGAACGAAGCCCGTCCGACGGAACGCTTCTCCACTGCCATCCGGCTTCTTTCCGGCCGGGCGGGAATGGAGCGCCGTTATGCCAAGGGGCTGCGTGAGCGCGGTGAGGAACAGGCGGAGCCCCAGCCCCACGCGGACCCGGAAGCGGCGACGGAAACGGTGAATTCCGTGGACGCCGACGCCCGGGCCTTCGGCGTGTCCCCGACCAGGACCGACCCGAGAACGAGTGAGGCCGAGCGGGTCCGCCGGCAGCAGCGCCTCCAGGTGCTCGCGCGCCGCCGGCGCACCACCGCGCTCCTCTTCCTCGTCTTCAGCGGCGGGGCGATCGCCGCCGCCGTCGGCGGTCTGCGGTACCTGTGGGCCCCGGCCGTGCCCGCCCTGCTGCTGAGCGCGTACATCGTGCACCTGCGGGTCCAGGAGCGGCGGCGCTACGAGTTCACGATGGACCGGCGCCGCGCCGAGGCGGCCGCGCGCCAGCTGCGCGAGAGCCGCCTGCGCCGCCGGCCCGCCGAGGAGGCCCCCGAGGCCGGAGCCGAACCGGACCCCGCGCCGCCGCTCTCCCCGCAGGAGGCCGGGCGGCGCGCGCTCGTCGAGCAGACCGACCACGCCGAGTGGGTGGACCAGCAGCGCGAGCGGGAGCGCGGACCGGCGCGCGGGGACAGCTGGGAGCCGGTGCCGGTCCCGCTGCCGACCTACGTGACCGCCCCCGTCGCCCCCCGCGCCACCGGCCCGACGGCCCCCGACGGCTGGAGCGCGACCCGCTCCAGCACCGCGGAGCCGACCGACCCGCGCCTGCGCGCCCAGCCGGCCCTCCCGAAGCCGGCCCCCGGCCCGGACCAGAAGACCCCCTCCACCCCCCGCCCCCGGGGCCAGGGCCGGGGCCGCACCCCGCTCTTCGACCAGTACGAGGGCGAGGACCGGCCCCGCGCCGCCAACGAGTGACGGGGTGCGGGTGACCTGCGCGGAACGCGTTTTGGAGCACCCGCCCGGGGATGCTAATGTTTCACACGTCGCAAGGGCCTGTGGCGCAGTCTGGTAGCGCACCTCGTTCGCATCGAGGGGGTCTGGGGTTCAAATCCCCACAGGTCCACAGACGACTGTTCTTGAGTAGCTCTCAGGAACGTTGACGAGATCCCGTCCGATCGCAAGATCGGACGGGATCTTCGTCGTTTCTGGGGTCGTTCGATGCCTGTTCGGGGTGGTGGATGGCGGCGTACACCGGACCACATCCGCTCCGGCAGGCTTCTGGCTGTTCTGGGGGCATGCGAAGCGGCCCCGGTTGCCCGGGGCTGGTGATCACGATGTCTGGCTGTGTTGCTGACCGGTCAGAGGTTGCCCGGCGGATGTCGGCCAGTGCCCAGCGGCGCCAGCACGTATCGCGGGTCAAAATCTTGCGGGGCTGGAACGGACTCGAACTCGGTGTCGGAGAGCCGGCTGCCTGTCCGTTCGTAGAGCCAGGTCTCCAGGATGTCCAGGTTGCCGACAGTCACCATGATGGCGACCAGGAGCGTCTGGGCGACCTGCCCTGGGGCCCGGCGATGCAGGGGCTCTCCGATGTTCAGCTCGGCGCCCTTGAGTCGTCCGTTGAGGCCCTCGTTGTGCGAGCGGATCGGCTTGTAGATCCGTTCCCAGGCCAGGGTGAGGTAGTGGCTGTCCTGCCGGAACTTGGCGGTCTTCAGATCTCCGGCGGCGTCTGCGGGCACGCTGATCGCGGATGCGCCGCAGACAGCGGGCAGTTCGTCCTTTCGCGGAGGGTCGATCCACTCGCCGTCAGGGAGCTGGACGGTAGGGCGGGCAGCAGGGTGGCTGGCGCGGGACCGCCGATCCGCGAGCCGGAGCACGGTCTGCGGTGGGCCGGAGGCACTCGGTCGTGCAGGCCGGAGTCGCTCTCGGCGAGGACAGTTCACCGAAGGGGAGGGGCCGGCGGCGGGGCACTGCAGGCGTACGGTGCCTCGGGCATCTGCGTTCTGCTTCAGCTTGAGGAAGTACGGCAGTCTCTCAGCGACCACCGGCTTCAGTTCATCAAGCCGCTGCCGAAAGGTCTTGTCGTCCATGCCGTGTGTGGCCTGGGCCAAGGCGTTGGGGATCTGCGGGCATGCGAGGGAGCCGTCGATCAGTACGGCTCCCTGCCAGCTGCCCTGGATGCCGCGGTCGGCTGCCTTGTAGTCCAGAGCGAGGCGGAATCCGAGTCGGCGTGCGGGGACCTGGAACTTCTCCGGCGAGCACCCGGTGTAGGCGCGGTCGGCCGCGCAGGTTCCAGCGGGTGGCCGGAGATCAGCGAGCCGTCCGAGGACGGCGACTGCGTTCTCACCTGTACGGACTGTGGGGGTGTCCAGGGTGAGGCCGAGGCAGAGCTGCGGATAGGACGGTGCCCTGCGCCCTTTGGCCGCCTGCTCGCTCATGCGGGAGTGGGCGGCAACCAGCAGGGTCGCGCTGTAGCCGAAGATCCCTTCGTCGGAACCGCCGCGGTAGTGCCAGCCTGCGGTGATCTCGACCGAGGCGGTCCCCGAGCGATCGCTGTCCGGGCGGGCCAGGACCGGGATCGAGGTGGCGTCGACTCCCACGTCGCCCTTCCAGTGGCGCAGGTACCCGCGCTGCTGGGCGAGTCGGACAGGCACCAGGACGAGGTCGTTCGCCAGCCGCTGAAGCCGGCTCGCGGCCTCCCGGCCAGAGGGTCCATCCCAGACTGCGGAGTGGATGTCCGCCTCCGCCTGGACCATACGTCGACGCCGGTCGCAGCGCGCTGGGTCGAGCACGGTGGTGATCCGGTCCAGCCCTCGGTAGAGACGACGGCTGGCAGCTATGCACCCCCGCGCCGTGGACGGCGGCGACTCGGGGATGCCGAGCCAGGCGCGGGCAGCGGGCTGGAGACGGAAGTGCAAGATTCGCCAGGCGTCGGAGATCGTGGCTCGGCCCGTGTAGTACACGGCGAGCATCAGGCCAGCCAGCACCGTCCTGGGCGGCACCCCTGGTGGCCCCGGACGGCCTCGCAGCATGTCCTCCAGCTGTTGCGGCAGGCCAGAGCGGTCGAGCAGCGTCAGCAGCTGGCCGACCTTGGAATCAGGGATCTCGGTCAGCCGTCCAGGCCGCAGCCGTGGCCGTGCATGCCGGGCGGCCAGTTGGTCGGCTTCAGGTCGCGCCCTCACGAGCGGCAGCCACGTAGCAAGCGGATCACCTCCGCTCTGGGGAGTGGGGGCACCCAATGGTGGTAGCCCGCCAAGCCGGCAGGGGAAGCCATGCCCGCGGCGGAAGCGACGGCCTCCGGGTTGATGCCTTCGGAAAGCCGGCCGACGATCCACGTCGACCGCAATCGCCGAGCAGAGAGCGGCGGCAGGCCCACATGGGGTCGATGGCGTGCGGGCCAGGAGGAGACGAGGTTCTTGGCTGCCACGACCTTCCGACCCGGCCGGAAGAGGAATCCGAGTCCGGAGATCTCTGCCAGCTCAGCCAGTGTGCCTTCCCACTCGGAGTGACAAGCCACGAGCCGACTGAGCAGCTCTTCCTCCAGGACGGCAACCCCTCCAGAGGTCACCCGAACATGCCTGCCCCGAATCCGCGGTACCTCGCCTGGCATCAGTCCGCATCCGGCACCAAGCGCCATGAGGGCGAGACCGTCGAGCCGAGCCTGGCCCGGCAGACGAGTTGCCCAATCCCGCAGGCGGGCCAGCTCTCCAGGCCCGTAGGGCGGTTGGGGCGTACGAGGCGACGAGAGCCGCGCAGGCGGCGCCTCGCCACGCTGCACCCAGACAAGTGCCTCCCGTGCCCGTCGCAGCCACGTCCGGTAGGTCAGAAGCGTCGAGTCTTCCACGGCCGTGCAGCCCGCCAGGATGAACGCGTCGATTGTCTCGGTCCGCAACCAGGTCCCGGGATCACGTGGCAGCCCGCTCCGGTCCGCCCACACCGCGAGCCGCCCCACCACATGCAGCAGATGCTCCGCTGCGTAGCAGGTCGCCGGAGCGGTCGCCGCCACGGTTGCCCGCACCTGGTCGGCTACCGGCGCCCACTGCCCCCGCGGGAGGCGGGGACGGTACTCGCGGATCTTGCGGGAGACCTCGGAACTCAGCTTCACAGACCAACAGAAGTGGCTGGACAAGCAGCCAGTGAAGACGTCGAAGCCGATCTTCACGGAAAGGAGTGCATCAACATGGTGGGAGGTTTGGCCCGTAAGACCGCGCCGCGGGACCTTGCCCGTGATCCGGAATCCTGGCCCCACTCCGTGATCGACGATGTCGCTGCTCGGGTCGTCCAGGCCATCGCGCGGTCCCTCGCGGCCGCTCTGGAGAGGGAGACGCGGAGTCTGAGACAGTTCGCCGCCGGTTCCGGAGTCAACCGGCAGGCCATCGCCGACCTGCTTGCCGGCCGATGCTGGCCCGACGTCGCCACCGTCGCCCGGCTGGAGAACTTCCTCACCACGCCGCTGTACCCGGCCCACGACAGAACGATTGAAATCGATCAAAACACGGCCTTTCCGTCCCCGGATGCACCGTGATCCGGGAACGACGAAATAGGCCACGCGCCCCCGAGGCGAGCCGAATTCCTCTAGCCTCGGGAGAGCGCGTGAGCCACTGACAAGGGGTCCACGTCACCGGTTCCGAAGAGGGTCCAAGCTCAACGGAACCCGTCCCCTTCTCCCCGCGATGGGAGGAGGGGACGACTCATGTAGGGCGTATCTCTAAGCGGCCCCTTCCGGCGGCGACGTCTCCGCCCGGGCGATGGCGAACATTCCGACCGATTGCTCGACAGCGCGGCCGTTCTTGACCAGCCGCTTGCACGTCGCGCGAACCGTGGCGAGGGGGCCTCGCCCCTCTTTGCCCTGTGTGGGCCGCCCCAGCGCCTCGGTGATGTCCCTGACCGGCATCGGCCGCCCAGTGGTCAAGAGGATCCGCTCAACTGTCTCCATGAGTTCCCCGGACGGCGACCTCCTGGGCTGGCTGCCACTACGTCGCCGACGTGCAGCAGGTCTCCGCGGAGGAGGCCCGTCACCGGACGGTGGCTCGGCGGAGGTGGCCTGTGGGGCTCCATCCACCTCGCCGGTGGGCGGTGGACCATCCGCGAGGATCTCGGCGAGTGCCGCGCTCAGCTGATCGCGGGCAGTGGTGAACTTTTCAGCATCGGCCCGAAGAGCCGCGAGTTCGCCCTCGAGTTCGTTGATCCGAGCCAGAACCAGCTCTACCTTGCCCGAGTAGAACTCGACGGCAGTCCGCAACCCGGGAGCCGCCACCGTCTCCTCCGCATCCGCGAAGCCCATCCAGCCCTCCCCGCCCCTCCCGCACGACACCGCAACGCCAGTCATCGTAGGGAACGCCAGCCATGCCAGACAGCCAAACGGGCAACCACGTCTGGCAGTTGAGGAGTCATGCCGGCCTCAGGAATCAGCTGGTGCCTTTGACCTGGGCAGTAGCCTCTGCCAGCCACAACAGTGAACGACGTCAACAATTACGACGGAGCACGCTCCGCCTGCGTTGTACTCGACGCCACGTCTTCCATGACGAGATCAGGGAGGATGGACAGCGCAAGACCTCGAGACTCGACGTACGGGCTGGCGGCCTTCTCCGCGATGTGAGGCAGCCAGGAGCCCAGCCGGTCCAGAGCCGACTTCAGATGCTCTCGCTCCCCACTGAGCAGAGCGGCCATGAGAGCCACTACATCGGCACGGCCGGTCCCCGCCGGGGCGGGCAGCTCGGCCAGCCCCGAAGGCAGGCGTTGGTCATGCCCATCGCACACGGCTACGAGGGCGGCGAGAGCAAACCGGACGGCGTCGCTCTCATCTCCCCACCGGGACAGCAGCTGAGGTAGCTCCCTGCCGATGGCCCGCCGTGCCAGATACTCAGCGGCAGACTCTTGCCACACATCGCCGAGAGCGGCTGTACGGTCGGCCAGCGAGACGGCGGCCGACGGCCCCGACGCTGCGAGCTGCAACAGATCGCCGAGCAGCATCAAACGGCTGCCGACGGCGATGCTGTCGTCACAGACCAGCTCGGCAAGGAACGGAACCGCCTCGACGGTGGCATCCGTGCACGTCCCCTGATGGGCTACCGCGTCCGCGAGATCGCCGAGGAACTCGAACGTCGTCTCATACGGCTCACTGAAGGCGAACTCCTCGTCGAGCAGCCATGCCACGGCTTCCGGAGCATCCTCGGCCTCGCCGTAGGTCCGCTCCACAGCCGCCACCACGGCCTGGACCACCGCTGTGGGTTCGCCGAGGCCGCCGTAGTTCCACGACGGACCGGCCGGAGGCCGGGCGGGCTCCTCGGGCAAGGGGTCGGGAAGGGGGACCTCGGCGCCGACCTGGTCATGAACCAGACCGTCCCTCGTGAAGACCCCCTCAAGGGTCACCGCATGACCCTCGCCGCACCCCTGCTGAAAACCGTCATGGGTACGGGCCACATGGGCCACCCGCATTCGCTCACTGCGCAAGAACGGCTCGAGAGCCATGCGGTCGTACCCGCTGTAGACGGCCAACGAGAAGACCTGCCACCACCCCTCCAGCTCCGGGTCCATCGACGGCCGGCCGTACCAGAAGCTCGACGGAACGAACCGGAAGTGATCGTGGACGCGCACTGCCGTCAGACGGTGCCCCATCCCGGACAGCTCGGCCGCGGCGGCGAGGGCGGCGCCCTCACTCRGCAGGCTCAGCGTGTACTGGACTCCCCAAGCGGGAGGTACCGTGCTCATCAGCTGCACTGCCAGGTGAACATCGCCCGCTCGACGCGCCGCTCGGCCAGATCCTGTGTCATGCGCCCGATCATCCACGGCGCCACTGACAGAGACCTCGGCGCCCCTCCCGCAGCATGCGCAACCGCTCATCCCGTCGCCGTGGACCTCCAAGCAGCGGTGACGCATCCTTCCTCCCAGTGCCACCAGCCCTCCGCTGCACCGTGTTCCAGAAGCTTGCGGATGCGCGGCAGGTCCGCCTCCGGAGGGACATCCAGCGCCACCATCCGGTACCGCTCGATGCCCTCGCCCGTCGTGCCGAGCTTGTGGAAGATCTCCAGAACGCTCTGCCGGGCAGCGGTCGAGCCCCCGTCCTTCAACACGATCAGCCGGATCGTGCAGTTCTCCGAGGACCGGACCGTCTCTCCAGCCCAGCGGACGCCTTCATCGTCGATCTCCACCCGGACGATGTCGTCGCTGGCGACGCCACGGACGAACCACGGGCTGTTGTCCAGCCGTACGGTTCCGTCGCCGAGGTCCACGGCCCACAGGCTCTCGACGCTCGCCGGCGGCCAGCCGTCTTCGTCCACATCCATCCGGAAGTGGACCTTCACATGGTCGCCGCTGATGCTCGTCACAACACCATCATCCACAGGGGACGATCACTGTTCAGATGAGGCCCATGAAGTCGAGGAGGAACCACTTCTCGTACTCATACCGCTCGCGAAGTGCGAATGTCCCGTCTGCCACGAGATCCTTGCCGTCCCACCACCATCGTGGCTTCGCATCGAGAGCCTCTGGATAGTTGAAGAGCTCGTGAGGAAGGGGTTGCTCATCGAAGTTGCTCGGAGGCATCCAACCCTGTTCGCCGACGATGACGCCCGCAACGGCATCGGCCGTGAGTACGAAGTCGGGAGTTTCGTCATCGTTGAACGTAAGTCGCCATTCGCGCTCGTGCAGCCAGTCAGCGGAGCCGGGTTCGTAGCGCACTCGCCGGCCGCGGAATCGGGCCGGCATTCCATCAGTCGCGAGCAACTCCTCGTCCGAGAGGTAGAGCACTGGCCGGGCCCCAGCGGCTGTGAGGGCCTCGCGGTCGAGTAGAAGCGCCCACGGTTCGTACGGCCCGCGCGGGCCAATGCCGTCGCGAAGCAGAACCCGACGAGCGGCATCGGAAGGCTCGCCCAGGCAGACCACAGCCTGGCTCTGGCGGTACGGCACACTCCCGCGAATCGTCCCCTCACGCAGGATGCCCACCAGCCGATCCTCGGCAGTCCCAACCGCATGAGCCGGGGGACGGTCGTCGATGCTTCGAGGGCGTCCTGTGAAGTGAACGAGAGTGCCGGGAAGGTCAGGGTGAATGCCTACGCCAGGTGAGGGCCTCATACGTCTCCTTCGCGGTTCGACAGCAGCAGAGTATGGCCAGGGGCTCGTCGAGGTGAGGCGTGAGGAAGGAAGCAGGCTGTGAGCTGTCAGTCAGCAGCAGACAGATGGTGCCACCAGTGACCACAGCCGCCAGAGCAGAAGCGCTCGCGGCGCCGCCCGTCGGCGACTGTGAGCACCGCGATCAGCAGCCTGAACGCCTTACGGCGTTCGTCGACAGGCTTGAGACCGGCGATCTTTCCCAGTTGCATGTCGATCCGGCCCCGTGAGATCAGCACTGCGGGCGTATGCGTTGGGCGCAGCCCAGCACGGCGGATGCTCTCTGGCGCATCCTCCGCGACAGCGCGCGCCTGGACACAGTGATGACGCAGGAACAGCAGCACCTCGGACTGTTCTTCCGAGCCGAGTTCGTCGAACCACTCGACTCCTTCGGACATGGGGCGTAGCCCCTGCGCGAGTTCGTTGAGTAGGACGTCCCGTTCGTTCACGACTGCCCCCAGAAGATCAGGCCGTACTCCGCCGCAGTGTCGGCGCGGATCCACATCCGCCCGCCCAGGGTGCATGCCCACACTCGCTGACCACGCCACTCTGCCGTGCGCAGCCGCTTGAGCGCGGACCTGTTGCGAGCGGTATCGGCACAGGGCTGGGAAACGATCTCCAGCCAGACGGGAAGCGATCTTCATCGGTCTCTGGAGTGCCCTGGTCAGCGGCACTCGTGAACACCCCACAGACGACAGTTCGCGGGTTGCTCCCGTGGACGTCACGGGATCCCGTCCGGTCGAAAGACCGGGCGGGATTTCGGCGTTTGCGGGGTGGGCGAGGACCCGTTGCCGGTGACGCCGGTCGAAGGCCCGGTCACCCGCACCGTGTGGGCGGGCGGCGGCGTCGATTCCTTCGGGACGCGGCGTCGACCGGGCAAGGACCGGTGAGCGATCTGATCTTCCGCCCCGTGTCGGGCCCACAATGGCCGGATGCGGAGTTTTGACGGTGCGACAGGGCAGGCGTGGGCGGCGCTCGGCGGGGTGGCCGACGAGGCGGAGCGGGTGCGGTACCGGGGGGCCGGCGGCTGGGAGGGGTCCTTGCCGGTACGGGAGTTGGCGCGGGCCTGCGTGGGGGTGTGCGGGCTCGCGGCGGCGGAGCTGGGCGCCGTACGGGCCGGGGGCACGGTCCGGGACGCGGAGCCGGTGGTGGTGGACGAGGGGGCCGTGGCGACCGCGTTCGTCAGTGAGAGGCACCTGCGGGTGGACGGCCGGGCGCCGGTCTCCTTCGCGCCGCTGTCCGGGTTCTGGCGGACCGCCGACGGATGGGTGCGGACCCATGCCAACTACCCCCACCACGAAGCCGCCCTGGTACGGGCCCTGGGTGTGCCCGGCACCCCGGAGGCGGTGCGCGGGGCGCTCGCGGCGCGGAGCGCCGTGGAGGTGCAGGAACTGGTGTGTGCCGAGGGCGGGCTGGCCGTCGCCGTGGCGCGGGAGTACGGGGAGCCGCTGCCGCTGGTGGAGACCGTACGGGGTGCCGGGCGGGGGCGGGTGCTGGAGCCGGCGGCGCTGCCCGCGGCCGGGGTACGGGTGCTCGACCTGACCCGGGTCATCGCCGGACCGGTCGCCACCCGGACCCTGGGGGTGCTCGGAGCGGACGTGCTGCGGATCGACCCGCCCGGACTGCCCGAGTCCGACGACGCGTACGCCGACACCGGGTTCGGGAAGCGGTCCGCGCTGCTGGACCTCGCGCG
Organism: Streptomyces sp. M-16; assembly: GCF_052114405.1. NCBI lineage: Bacteria > Bacillati > Actinomycetota > Actinomycetes > Kitasatosporales > Streptomycetaceae > Streptomyces > Streptomyces sp. M-16. The sequence goes on from NZ_JBFRER010000042.1 coordinate 30,191, forward strand.
GGCGGACGGCCGGGCCGTGCTGGAGGGACTGCTGGGCGAGGCCGACGTGGTGGTGTCCGGGTACCGGCCGGGGGCGCTGGAACGGCTCGGGCTGGGCGGTGGGGAACTGCTCGCCCGGTGGCCCGGCCTGGTGGTGGCGGAGCTGTGCGCGTGGGGGTGGAACGGGCCCTGGGCGGGCCGGCGCGGCTTCGACTCGCTGGTGCAGGCCGGGTACGGGATCGCCGCCGCCTGCGGTGAGGACGGCCGGCCGGGGGTGCTGCCGGCGCAGGCGCTGGACCACGGGACGGGGTACCTGATGGCGGCCGGCGTGCTGCGGGCGCTCGCGGAGGGCGGCGGGCGGCTGCTGCGGTTCTCCCTCGCGGGGACGGCGTCGTGGCTGGTCCGGGACGTGCCGAGGGGCGAGGGCGGGGCGGCGGGGTACACGGCGGAGCCGTGGCTGCGGGAGGCGGTGTCCGGGTACGGGGTGCTGCGGCACGCCGCCAGTCCCTTCGGGGAGTGGGAGCGGGGGCCGTCGCGGTGGGGCACCGACACGGCCGAGTGGCTCCGCCGGTAGGGGCGGGTCCCCGTCCCGCCCCTTCTCCGCCCCCGGAGCCCCGCGCCTCGAACTCCGGCGGGTGGGCTGTCAGGGGTGCAGGGGCTTCGTCATGCAGCGGCTGGACTCGTGGAAGCGGTAGTAGCCGAACTTCTCCGACAGGGAGTACCCCGACGAGAGGTACAGGGCGATCGCCTCCGGCTGCTGGTCACCCGTTTCGAGGACCATGCGGGTGCGGCCCGCCGCGCGGGCGTCCGCTTCGAGTTCCGCCAGGATGCGGCGGGCCAGGCCCGTGCCCCGGGCCTCCGGGACCACGTACATGCGCTTGATCTCGGCGTCGCCGTCCGAGTAACCCTCGTCACTGTGGTCCTGGCCGCGCCAGCCACCGCTCGCCACCGGGGCGTCCGAGGCGCCGTAGGCGAGGAGGTACAGGCCGACCGGCGGGACGAACATCGCCGGGTCGAGGAAGGTGGCGTCGCCCTCGCCCTCGTAGCGCGTCCGGTACTCGACCTGGACCTGGGCATCGAGCTTGACCGCGTCCGGGTGGTCGTACGGTACGGCGCGGAGGTTTATACCGTGAGACATTTGAATATCGTACGGAACCATCCCGCTATGGTGCAGGGATGCTCACTGTGACCTCCGTGAATGTGAATGGGATCCGCGCCGCCGCCAAGAAGGGCTTCGTGGAGTGGCTCGCCGGATCCGACGCCGACGTCGTGTGCCTTCAGGAGGTACGCGCCGAGGAGGGGCAGATTCCGGCCGAGGCCAGGGAGCCCGAGGGCTGGCACACCGTGTTCGCGCCGGCCGCCGCCAAGGGGCGGGCCGGGGTCGCGCTGTACACGCGGCGGGCGCCGGAGCGGGTGCGGGTCGGCTTCGGGAGCGAGGAGTTCGACGGCAGCGGCCGGTACCTGGAGGTCGATCTCCCCGGAGTGACCGTGGCGAGCCTGTACCTGCCCTCCGGGGAGGCGGGGACCGAGAAGCAGGACGAGAAGTACCGGTTCATGGAGGAGTTCCTGCCCTACCTCCGGGGGCTGAAGGAGCGGGCGGCCGCCGACGGGCGGGAGGTCGTGGTGTGCGGTGACTGGAACATCTGCCACCGGGAGGCCGACCTCAAGAACTGGAAGACCAACCGGAAGAACGCGGGCTTCCTGCCCGAGGAGCGGGAGTGGCTCGGGAAGGTGTACGCGGAGGCCGGGTACGTGGACGTGGTGCGCGCGCTGCACCCGGACGCCGAGGGGCCGTACTCCTGGTGGTCCTACCGCGGGCGGGCCTTCGACAACGACGCCGGCTGGCGCATCGACCTGCAGGTCGCGACCCCGGGGCTGGCCGGCAAGGCCGTGAAGGCCTTCGTCGAGCGGGCCGAGACGCACCCCGAGCGCTGGTCCGACCACGCGCCCGTGACCGTGGCCTACGAGCTCGGCGTCTGAGGGGCCGGTGGCCGGGGATCCGGCGCCAGCGGATCCGGCGTCCGTGGATCCGGTGGCCGAAGGGCCGGCGGGCGGGCGTGGCGCTGGTGCAGGCGGTCCATCGCCATCGTGAGTTCCGCCTCCACCACGCTCTTCGCCAGCGGGCGCAGGCGGGTGACCGGGTCGTCGGTGGCGCCGTCGCCGTCGCCGAGGTGGGTGGAGATCAGGTCGGTGAACAGGGCCGCCAGGGCGTCCGCGTGCTCGCGCACCCGGCGGCCCGTCTCCAGGACCGCCGCGAGCGGGACGCCCTCGCGGACCAGCGCCGAGGAGACGTCCAGCAGGCGGCGGCTGACGTGCACGATCTCCTCGCCGTCGGCGGCGACGTAGCCGAGGTCCAGGGACGCGGCGAGGTTCTCCGGGGTGACCTCGCCCTCGAAGTAGTCGGCCAGGGCCTCGGGGGTCAGCCGGACGGGGGTCTCCTCCGACCAGCCGATGCCGAGCAGCTCGCCGAGCTGGCCGACGTCGCGGCCCTGTTCGAAGGCGGCGGTCAGCTCCGCTATGCCGCCGAGGGTGTGGCCGCGCTCCAGCAGGGCGGCGATGGTGCGCAGCCGGGCGAGGTGGTGGTCGTCGTACCAGGCGATCCGGCCCTCGCGGCGCGGCGGAGGGAGCAGTTTGCGCTCGCGGTAGAAGCGCAGGGTGCGGACGGGTATGCCGGCCGCCTCGGCCAGTTCATCCGTCCGGTATTCGCGCACTGTGCTCCCTGACTCGGCCATAGGGTTCTCCGCCACACGCGCAGCCTAGGGCGTACCCGCAGTAACTTTCCGGGCGCGACCCCTACCCATGGGTACGGGGCTGCTCTACCCTCCCGATTGTGCCAGTGATTGCTGGCAGTGTTGCGATGTGGTGGCTGGGACTGCGGAAGCGGAGGGCGGCGGGCATGGGCGGCATCGACGGCATGGGCGGACGCGAGCACGTTCGGGTGGCGGTGATCGGGTCCGGTTTCGGCGGGCTCGGGGCCGCCGTACGGCTGCGGCGCGAGGGGATCACGGACTTCGTCGTCCTGGAGCGGGCCGGCTCCGTCGGCGGCACCTGGCGCGACAACAGCTATCCGGGATGCGCCTGCGACGTCCCGTCCCACCTGTACTCCTTCTCCTTCGCGCCCAACCCCGACTGGCCGCGGACCTTCTCCGGGCAGCCGGCGATCCGGGAGTACCTGGAACACGTCGCGGACGTCTTCGGGCTGCGCCGGCACATCCGGCTGAACCACGAGGTCCTGATGATGCGCTGGGACGCCGACGAGCTGCGCTGGGAGATCGAGACCTCCGGCGGGGACCTGACGGCCGACGTCGTCGTCTCGGCCACCGGGCCGCTGTCCGACCCGAAGATGCCGGAGATACCGGGACTCGCGGAGTTCCCCGGCAAGGTCTTCCACTCGGCCCGCTGGGACCACGACTACGACCTGCGGGGCAAGCGCGTCGCCATGATCGGGACCGGCGCCTCGGCCATCCAGATCGTGCCCGCCATCGCGCCCGAGGTGGAGCGGCTCACCCTCTTCCAGCGGACCCCGCCGTGGGTGATGCCGCGCACCGACCGGGCGATCAGCGCGGTCGAGCGCTGGCTCCACCGGCAGCTCCCCTTCACCCGGGCGGCGCGGCGCGGGCTGCTGTGGGGGATCCGTGAGCTCCAGGTCAGCGCGTTCACCAAGCGGCCCGACCGGCTCGGGCTGATCGAGTCCCTGGCCAAGGCCAACATGGCGCGTTCGATCAAGGACCCGGAGCTGCGGGCCAGGCTGACGCCCTCGTACCGGATCGGCTGCAAGCGGATCCTGCTCTCCAGCGAGTACTACCCGGCGCTCGCCCGGCCGGACGTGGGCCTGGTCGCCTCCGGGCTGAAGGAGATCCGGGGCTCGGTGCTCGTCGCCGCCGACGGGACGGAGACCGAGGTCGACGCGGTCATCTTCGGCACCGGCTTCCACGTGACGGACATGCCGATCGCCGACCGGGTGGTGGGCGCCGACGGCCAGACCCTGGCCGACGCCTGGAAGGACGGGATGCAGGCGCTGCGCGGGGCGACCGCCGCCGGCTTCCCGAACTGGATGACGATCATCGGGCCCAACACCGGCCTCGGGAACAGTTCGATGATCCTGATGATCGAGTCGCAGCTGAACTACATGGCGGACTACATGCGCCAGCTCGGCGTCCTGGGCGGGCGGACCGCGCTCGCGGCCCGGCCGTCCGCGGTGAACCGGTGGAACCGGCGCGTCCAGGCGCGGATGGAGCGGACGGTGTGGAACACCGGCGGCTGCACGAGCTGGTACCTGGACGCGCAGGGCCGCAACACCACCGTCTGGCCCGGGACGACGGGCGAGTTCCGCAAGGAGACGCGGGGCGTCGACCTGTCCGAGTACGAGGTCGTCCGCGGCCGGGAGAGGGGCGGCGCGAGGGGCGGCGAGAAGGGCGGAGCGAGGGGGCCGGCCGCGGAGCGGGCGTCCGTGAAGGCCGCCTCCGCGAACACCGGCGCCGGGGAGGCGGCGGCATGAGCGGGCCCGCGCACGTCACCGCCGGGCGGTACGCGCCCCCCGCCCCGGCCCGCACCCTGACCGCCGTCTCCGCCGACGGGGCCCGCCTGCACGTCGAGGTGCACGGCGCCGACGGGGCCCCGGCCGTGGTGCTGTCCCACGGCTGGACCTGCTCCACCGCCTTCTGGGCCGCCCAGATACGCGAACTGGCCCGGGACCACCGGGTCGTCGCCTACGACCAGCGCGGCCACGGCCGCAGCCCGGCCGGCGCGAAGACGTACGGCACCACCGCCCTCGCCGACGACCTCGCCGCCGTGCTGAAGGCCACCCTCGCCCCCGGCGAGCGGGCCGTCGTCGCGGGACACTCCATGGGCGGCATGACCGTGATGGCCTCCGCCGGCCGCCCCGAGTTCGTCGAGCACGCCGCGGCCGCCCTGCTGTGCAGCACCGGGAGCTCCGGGCTGGTCGAGGGGTCCACCGTGCTGCCGCTGCCCGCCGGGCGCGTGCGGACGCGGCTGACCCGCGCGGTGCTGGGCTCGCGCGCCCCCCTCGGGCCGGTCACGCCCGCCGCGCGCGCCGTGCTGCGGTACGCGACCATGGGCCCCGGCTCCGCGCCGGACCGGGTCGAGGCCTGTGCCCGTATCGTCCACGGCTGCCCCACGGCGGTGCGCCACGCCTGGTCGGTGGTGCTGGCCGGACTGGACCTGGACGAGGGACTCGCCCGGCTGACCCTGCCCACCGCCGTGCTCGCCGGCCGCGACGACCGGCTCACCCCGGTGGCGCACGCCCGCGGGCTGGCGGCCGCGCTGCCGCACTGCGTCGGCCTGACCGAACTCACCGGCATGGGCCACATGACCCCGGTCGAGGCGCCGGAGGCCGTGACCGGCGCCATCCGCGAACTGACGTCCCGCTATCTCGAAACCGAGAAGGAGAAGACCGCGTGAGCGCTCACAGGAGTCTGGAAGGCCAGGTCGCCGTCGTCACCGGAGCCGCCCGCGGCGTCGGCGAGCTGCTCGCCCGCAAGCTGTCCGCGCGCGGGGCGAAGGTGGCTCTGGTCGGGCTGGAGCCGGAGGCGCTCAAGGAGGTCTCCGAGCGGCTGCACACCGACAGCGACCACTGGTACGCCGACGTCACCGACCACGAGGCGATGGCCCGGGTGGCGCGGGAGGTCAAGGAACGCTTCGGGAAGGTGGACGTCGTCGTCGCCAACGCGGGCGTCGCCGCCGGCGGCCCGTTCGCCGACTCCGACCCCGAGGCCTGGCGCCGTGTGATCGAGGTCAACCTGATCGGCGGGGCCGTCACCGCCCGCGCCTTCCTCCCCGTACTCACGGAGAGCCGCGGCTACTTCCTCCAGATCGCCTCGCTCGCCGCGATCACCCCGGCGCCGATGATGACGGCGTACTGCGCCTCCAAGTCCGGGGTCGAGGCCTTCGCCCACTGCCTGCGCGCCGAAGTCGGCTACCAGGGCGTCAAGGTGGGCGTCGGCTACCTCTCCTGGACCGACACCGACATGGTCCGCGGTGCCGACGAGAACGAGGTCATGCGGGAACTGCGCCGGCGGCTGCCGTGGCCCGCCAACCGCACCTACCCGCTGGGCCCGGCCGTCGACCGGATCGTGGCCGGCATCGAGCGCCGCTCGCCGCACGTGTACGCGCAGGGGTGGCTGCGCGCGATGCAGGGCGTGCGCGGCTACCTGCCCGGAATCATCGCGGCGTCCGGACAGCGCGAGATGAAGCGCTTCGGACCGAGGCTCGCCACGGTCTCCAAGGGGCTCGTGGGTGCGGGCGGGGCCGCCGACGAGCAGGCGCGCACGCAGCGTCACTGATCGAAATGCGAGGGATGTCCGCCCGTGAAAGTCTGGGCGAGGCCCACCACCGACACCCCTCACGGAGTGAAAGCATGGCTATCAAGGACCAGTTCCAGGACAAGGCGGACGAGCTGAAGAGCAGGGCGCAGAAGGCGGCCCGGCCGGGTGCGAAGGACGAGTCGTCCGAGCGCGCGCAGCCGGCCGGGGTGAAGAAGCCCGGTGCCAAGCAGAAGGCGCCCAAGGTGCACGACGAGCTCGACGACAACTGGGACATCTGAACCGACGTACGCGACCCGGCGTACGAGGCAGTACGTACGGAGGGGCGCGACCCGGCAACGCCGCCGGGCCGCGCCCCTTTTCGCGCGTCGTACGTCCTAGCGGGGCGGCAGCTTCGGGCGCCGCAGGTCCGGTACGTCCGCGTACCCGGGCGGTACCGCGGCCGGGTCCTGCTCCAGCAGTTCCAGTGCCAGGTGCACCGCGTCGTCCAGCTGGGCGTACCGCCCCTCCGCCCAGTCGAGCGGGGTGCGCAGGATCGCCAGGTCCGGCTCCACGCCGTGGTTCTCCACCGACCATCCGTACTCCGGGAACCACGCGGCGTTCATGGGCACGGTGATGACGGTGCCGTCGCCCAGGGTGTGCCGGCCGGTCATGCCGACGACCCCGCCCCAGGTGCGCTGGCCCACCACCGGGCCCAGGCCCAGCAGTTTGAAGGCCGCGGTGATCATGTCCCCGTCGGAGGAGGTCGCCTCGTCGGCGAGGGCGACGATCGGGCCGCGCGGCGCGTTGGAAGCGTAGGAGACGGGCTGGGCGTTGCGGGTCAGGTCCCAGCCGAGGATGGAGCGGGTGAGCTTCTCCACCACCAGTTCGCTGATGTGCCCGCCGGCGTTGCCGCGCACGTCGACGATCAGGGCGGGCCGGGAGACCTCCAGGCGCAGGTCCCGGTTGAACTGGGCCCAGCCGGAGCCGCCCATGTCGGGGATGTGCAGGTAGCCGCAGCGGCCGCCGCTGATCTCGCGGACCACCGCGCGCCGTTTGGAGACCCAGTCCTGGTAGCGCAGCGGCCGTTCGTCGACGAGGGGGACGATCGCGACCCGGCGGGCCCGGCCCTCGCCCTCGGCGGGCTGGAAGGTGAGTTCGACGGTGGTGCCCCCGGCCGCCGCGAGCAGCGGGTAGGGGCCGGCCACGGGGTCCACGGGCCGGCCGTCGACGTGGGTGAGGACGGCGCCCTCCCGGATGCCCGTTCCGGCGAGCGGGGAGCGGGCCTTGGAGTCGGAGGACTCGCCGGGCAGGATCCGGGAGACGGCCCAGGTCCCGTCCCGGCAGACCAGGTTGGCGCCGAGGAGTCCGATGGGCCGCTGGTAGTGGGGCGGGCCCTCGTTGCGGCGTGCGGGGGAGACGTAGGCGTGGGAGGTGCCGAGTTCGCCGAGGACCTCGCGCAGCAGGTCGGCGAACTCGTCGGGGGAGGCGACCCGTTCGACCAGGGGGCGGTACTGGCGCAGTACGCCGTCCCAGTCGATGCCGCACATGTCCGGTTCCCAGAAGTAGGCGCGGATGAGCCGGCCGGCCTCCTCGAAGGCCTGGCGCCACTCGGCGGGCGGGTCCACCTCGTGCAGGATGCGCCGCAGGTCGAGGTAGACGGTGGAGTCGCCGTCGCCGGGCTCGGTGGCGGGGACCGCGCGCAGGTCGCCGTCGTCGTTGATGACGAGGCGGGTGCCGTCGCCGCTGGCCGCGAACCAGTCCAGTCCGGAGGCCAGGTCGCTCTTGCGGGCCTTGGTGATGTCGAAGTGCTCCAGCGTCGGCTTGCCGCTGGTGTCGGCCGGGTTGGCGAAGGTCTCGCCGAGCGCGCCCGAGATGGGCCAGCGCAGCCAGACCAGTCCGCCGCCGTGCACGGGGTGGAGGGCCGAGTACTTCGACGCGCTCACGGGGAAGGGGGTGACCCGGCTCTCCAGGCCCTCGACCTCCACGGTCACCGAGCCGTCGCCCTCGCCGCTCTCCCCCTCGACGGGGTCGAGCCCGCCCGCGGCGGGGCGGCCCTCGGCGGAGAGGGCGAAGGGGGAGGGGGTGGCCGAGGAGAGCGGCACCAGGTAGGGACGGCAGCCCAGGGGGAAGGACAGGTCGCCGGTGTGGACGTCGTAGACGGGGTCGAACCCGCGCCAGGACAGGAAGGCGAGGTAGCGGCCGTCGCGGGTGAAGACCGGGTTCTCGTCCTCGAATCGGCCGTTGGTGACGTCGACGATCGCGCGCGGGCCGGGTCCGGCGATCTTGGCCATCTTGATCTGCCGCAGGGAGCGGCCGATGCCCGGGTGCGACCAGGTCAGCCAGCAGCCGTCGGGGGAGAAGGCGAGGTCGGTGACGGGGCCGTTGATGGACCGGATGAGCTCGGTGACCTCCCCGTCGGACTCCTCCGTCGCGTCGAGGAGCAGCAGCCGTCCGTCGTTCGAGGCGACGGCGAGGCGCTCCCCGTCCGGGTCGGCCAGCAGTTCCAGTACGCGGCCCAGCTCGCCGGAGGCCAGCCGGCGGGGCTCCCGCTCCCCGGAGGCGCGGGGGAGGTAGGCGATCTCGATCGCGTCCTCGCCCTCGGCGTCGGTGACGTAGGCGACCTGTCCGCTGCTGCCGAGCATCTCGGGCAGCCGGACCCGTACGCCCGGGGTGTCGGCGATGGTGCGGGCGGGGCCGTCGCGGTGGGTGAGCCAGTACAGGCTGCCGCGCACGACGACGGCGCTGGCCCGGCCGGTGGCGTCGACGGAGAGGGAGTCGACGTTGCTGGCGGCCGGCACCTGGTAGGTGCGCCGGCCGGCGCGCGGGCCGCCGAGGCGGACGTCCAGTCTGCGGGGCGCGGCGCCGGCGTCGAGGGAGTCGACGAGCCAGAGGTCGCCCGCGCACTGGTAGACGACGCGGGTGCCGTCGCTGGAGGCGTGCCGGGCGTAGAACGCGTCGTGGTCGGTGTGGCGGCGCAGGCCGGTGCCGTCGGGGAGGCAGGAGTAGAGGTTGCCGATGCCCTCGTGGTCGGAGAGGAAGGCGATGCGGCCGCCCACGAACATGGGCGAGTCGAGGTGGCCCTCGATGTCCTCCAGCAGCCGTTGTCCGTGCAGCCACAGGCGGCCGGTGGCGCCGCCGCGGTAGCGCTTCCAGGCGGCGGGCTCGTGCGGGGGTTTTCCGGTGAGGAGCAGGCTGCGGCGTTCGCCGCCGGGGCCGTCGGGGGCGTGGACGGCGATGTCGGAGACGGGGCCCCAGGGGAGGCGGCCTCCGGGGCTGCCGTCGGTGGGCAGGCTGTAGGCCCAGGCGAAGTAGGAGAAGGGCTGGCCGTGGGAGGACACGGCGAGGATGTCGCTGCGGCCCTCCTCGTCGGGCGGGGTCCAGCCGCAGACGCGGGTGTCGGTGGCACCCCAGTGGGTGAGGCGGCGGGCGGGTCCGCCGCCGACGGGGGCGAGGTGGATCTCGGGGTCGAGGCTGCGCCAGGTGGTGAAGGCGATGTGCCGTCCGTCCGGGGAGAAGCGGGGATGGCCGACCCTGGTCCGGTCCACGGTGATCCGCCAGGCACGGCCGGGGCTCTGTCCCTCGGGGACCAGGGGGGCGACCCAGAGGTCGTCCTCGGTGGCGAAACACAGCAGGTCGTCGTGCAGGTGCGGGAAACGGAGGTACGCGACGTCGTGACTCACCCCCCAATGCTTTCCGCGGCTGGGGGGTGCGGCAACTCGTACAGGTGATCCACGCCACCCTCCAATCGAAACGGAACGGTTTCGTTTCGCTAGCGAGGGGGGTAGGGTTCGGGGAGTACGAAACGGTTTCGTCCGGATGGGTGGTCGTGATGAAGGGAAGCTGCCGGGTGACCGACGTCATGTCGGCTCGGCGCAGCCGGATCACCCCCGAACGCGAGGCCGAACTCCACGGGGCGGTCCTCGACCTCCTGCGCGAGGTCGGCTACGAGGCGCTGACCATGGATGCGGTCGCCGCCCGTACGAAGTCCAGCAAGGCCACCCTCTACCGCCAGTGGGGGAGCAAGCCGGAGCTGGTCGCAAAGGCACTGCGGTGCACCCAGCCGGTCTCCCTGCGGGAGATCGACACGGGCACCCTGCGCGGCGACATCGCGCTCATGGTCGAGCGTTCGGACGACGCGCAGATGGCCAAGGACACCGCGCTCATGCGGGGTCTGGCCCATGCCGTGCACGGGAGTCCGGAGCTCCACAGGGCGCTGCGCGACCTGCTGGTGGACCCGGAGATCAACGGTCTCCAGGAGATGCTCCGGCGCGCGGTGGAGCGGGGCGAGATCCGGCCGGACTGTCCGGCGCTGGACTTCGTTCCGCACATGCTCATCGGGGCGTTCATCGCCCTCCCTCTGATCGAGGACCGGTCCGTGGACCGGGCCTTCCTCGGCCAGTTCATCGACGCCGTGGTCTTCCCCGCCCTCGGCGTCTGAGTCCCCGCTCCGCGCACCGAACCGTTCCGACCTTCCCCGCACACGCACTTCCCGCTGCTCCTGACACGCCGCTCTCGTCGTCGGGCCGGCTTTCGACGCCCTGATCCGTCCCGGATCCATCCCACGACCTGAAACGGGAGAACCACGACGTGGCCACCTTCCTCTACCGGCTCGGCCGAGGTGCCTTCAGGCGCCGCGGCCTCGTCGCCCTCGTCTGGGTGGCGCTGCTGTTCGCGGCCGTCTTCGGCGCCGCGACCGCTTCGGCCCCCACCTCCGGCTCCTTCTCGATACCCGGGACGGAGGCCCAGAAGGCCTTCGACCTGCTGGACAAGAAGTTCCCGGGCATGTCCGCCGACGGCGCGACCGCCCGCATCGTCGTCAAGGCCCCGGCGGGCGCCAAGGTCACCGACCCGGCGCCCAAGGCCGAGGTCGAGAAGCTCATCTCGGGCCTGAAGGGCGGCGCCGGCGCCGACCAGATCGCCAGTGTCGAGGACCCGTACCAGACGAAGGCGGTGAGCCAGGACGGCTCCACCACCTACGTCAGCGTGAAGTACAAGGTCAGCGGGATGGAGTTGAAGGACGACACCCGTGACGCCCTGAAGGACTCCGGCCACGCCGCGCAGAGCGCCGGACTCCAGGTCGAGATCGGCGGCGACGCGCTGATGGAGGCCCCGGAGACGGGCTCCGGCGAGGTCATCGGCATCCTGATCGCCGCGGTCGTCCTCGTCATCACCTTCGGTTCGCTGATCGCGGCCGGGCTGCCGCTGCTGACCGCGCTGATCGGCGTGGGCATCGGCGTCTCCTCCATCACCGCGCTCGCCAACGTGCTGGACCTGGGCAACACCACCTCCACCCTCGCGATGATGATCGGCCTCGCGGTCGGCATCGACTACGCCCTCTTCATCGTCTCCCGCTACCGCGCGGAGCTCGCCGAGGGCCGCGAGCGCGACGAGGCCGCCGGCCGGGCCACCGGAACCGCCGGTTCCGCCGTGGTGTTCGCCGGTCTGACCGTGGTCATCGCCCTGGTGGGCCTGGCCGTGGTCAACATCCCGATGCTGACGAAGATGGGTGTCGCGGCCGCCGGAACGGTGGTCATCGCGGTGCTCGTCGCCCTGACCCTGGTCCCCGCCATCCTGGGCTTCGCGGGCAGGAAGGTGCTGCCCGCCGGGACGAAGAGCAAGCTCTTCGGCAAGGGCAAGCCGGCCGGCGTCGAGCCCAAGGCCAACGGCGGCACCCGCTGGGCCCGCTTCGTGCTGCGCCGCCCGATCATGGTCCTGCTGGTCGGTGCGATCGGCCTCGGCGCGGTCGCGATCCCCGCGAGCAAGCTGGAGATGGGCCTGCCGGACGACGGCTCCAAGCCGGTCTCCACCAGCCAGCGCAAGGCGTACGACCTGCTCTCCGAGGGCTTCGGCCCCGGCTTCAACGGTCCCCTGATGGTGGTCGTCGACGGCGACAAGGCGCTCGCCGACAAGACCGCCGACCGGATCAAGGGCCTGGACGGGGTGGCGGTCGTGATGCCGCCGGTCCAGAACGAGGCCAAGGATGCGGCGATCGTCAGCGTCATCCCGAAGGACCGGCCGTCCTCCGTGGAGACCGAGGACCTGGTCCACTCGATCCGCGAGGGCGACCCCGAGGGCGTGTACGTCAGCGGCCAGACCGCGATGAACATCGACTTCTCGCAGAAGATGAACGACGCGCTGCTGCCCTACCTGGCGCTCGTGGTCGGCCTGGCCTTCCTGCTGCTGATGCTGGTCTTCCGCTCGATCCTGGTCCCGCTCAAGGCGGCCCTCGGCTTCCTGCTGTCGGTCGTCGCGGCCCTCGGCGCGGTCGTCGCGGTCTTCCAGTGGGGCTGGCTCGGCTCGCTGTTCGGGGTGGAGCAGACCGGCCCGATCATGTCGATGATGCCGATCTTCATGGTGGGCGTGGTCTTCGGCCTGGCCATGGACTACGAGGTCTTCCTGGTCACCCGCATGCGTGAGGCGTACGTCCACGGCGAGCGTCCCGGCCAGGCCGTGGTGACCGGCTTCCAGTACAGCGCCCGCGTGGTCGTGGCCGCCGCCGTGATCATGATCGCCGTATTCTCCGGCTTCCTGGGGGCCAGCGACGCGATGGTCAAGATGATCGGCTTCGGCCTGGCCGTCGCCGTCCTCTTCGACGCCTTCGTGGTCCGCATGGCCATCGTCCCGGCGGTGCTGGCGCTGCTCGGCCACAAGGCCTGGTGGCTGCCGAAGTGGCTCGACCGGATCCTGCCGAACGTGGACGTGGAGGGCGAGAGCCTGCGCAAGCACCTCGGTGACTCCTCCGGCTCCGCGGAGGGTCCGGACAAGGACCGCGAGCTGGTCAACGCCTGACCTGCCGACGCCGCCGAACCCGGCCCCGTACCTGGACTCCAGGTGCGGGGCCGGTCGCGTGGGGCGGTATCGCCGTGGCGGTCCGCGTCCTCGTGTCGCGTGCGCCGTCGTCGTGTCGCGCGTGCGTTGGGCCTATCGGGTGGCGGCGACGGTGGCGGTGGCGGCGTACGTGCGGCGCAGGAAGCGGCGCAGTGCGGCGATGTCGAACTGGATGACGGCCACTCCCTCGGGAGAGTGAAACTCGACGACGGCCTGCACCCGGCCGCAGGGCCACACGCGGACGTCCCCGGTCCCGGTCGGGGCCAGCAGGCCCGCCTCCAGGAGGGCGCGGGGGAAGACCCACTCGTTGTCGGTGTCCTCCGGGGACAGCTCCGCGGGGAAGACGACGCGGACGGCGAGCGGCTCGGCGGCGGTGAAGCGCAGGGCCACGGGGATGGCGCGGTAGAGGGGGTCGTCGCTGATGACGCGGGCGCGCACCCGCTCCTCGACGGCCGGGGCGGCGGCCCTGGCGGGCGGCGCGGGTGCCGTCGCGGTGGCGGCCCCGGCGGCCCCGGCGGAGCGGCCCGGTGGATTCTCGGCGGTGGCTGACATCGACAAGACTCCTCAAAATCGGAGCAAATAAGTCCGTTTGTCCGTCCAGCGTCGCACATTCCCACGAAAGCGCGCGGGTCCATTTGTGACGGACCCGCTCTTGCCAACCATTTGCAACTGGGCACTATTCTTGAACGGTTAAAGACTTAGTGAGGAAGAGGAAGCGGAGCCGCTCCATGCATGTGCCCGACGGATTCATCAACGCCCCCGTCTCGGTGGCCGCCGGAGCAGTGGCCGCCACCGCCGTCGCCGTCAGCCTGCGCGGCGCCCGCCGCGAGCTCGACGAACGCACCGCCCCGCTCGCCGGCCTCGTCGCCGCCTTCATCTTCGCCGTGCAGATGCTGAACTTCCCGGTCGCCGCCGGCACCAGCGGCCACCTGCTCGGAGGGGCGCTCGCCGCCATACTCGTCGGCCCCTACACGGGTGTCCTCTGCGTCTCCGTCGTCCTGCTCATGCAGGGCATCCTCTTCGCCGACGGCGGCCTGACCGCCCTCGGCGTCAACATCTCCAACATGGCCGTCGTCACCGTGGTCGTCGCCTACGCCGTCTTCCGCGGGCTGCTCCGGGTGCTGCCGGCCGGCCGCCGCTCGGTCACCGTCGCCGCCTTCGCCGGAGCCCTGCTCTCGGTGCCCGGCGCGGCCGTCATGTTCACCCTCTTCTACGCCCTCGGCGGCACCACCGACGTCCCGATCGGCAAGGTGTTCACCGCGATGGCCGGCGTGCACGTCCTCATCGGCATCGGCGAGGCCGTCATCACCGCCGCGACCGTGGGCGCCGTCATCGCCGTACGGCCCGACCTGGTGCACGGGGCGCGCGGACTGGCCGCCCCGCTGAAGCTGCGCGTCGACGGCCGGCTCGTCGACGCCCCCGCCGCGGCCGCCGCCCCCGTGCCCGCCGCCGCCCGCTCCACCCGCCCGCTGTGGATCAGCGGCCTGGTCACCGCCCTCGTCCTCGCCGGGTTCGTCTCCTACTACGCCTCCTCCAGCCCCGACGGCCTGGAGAAGGTGGCCGCCGACCAGGGCATCGACGCCAAGGCCCGCCACCACGCCGCCGCCGACTCCCCGCTCGCCGACTACAGCGTCAAGGACGTCTCCGACGCCCGCCTCTCCGGCGGCCTCGCCGGGATCATCGGCGTCGGCGTGACCGTCGTCGTCGGCACCGGCATCTTCTGGTCCGTGCGCCGACGCCGCGCGGAAGACCTCACGGCCGCCGCCACGGCAGCCCCCGCGGCCCGCTGACATGGGGGCCGGCCACGCGCACAAGCTGTACCGGCACGGGCACTCGCCCGTCCACGGGCTGCCGCCGCACTGCAAGATCGCCGCGACCTTCGCGTTCGTGGTCGTCGTCGTCTCCACCCCGCGCGAGGCGATGTGGGCCTTCGGCCTCTACGCCGTCCTGCTCGCGGTCGTCGCGGCGGCGGCCCGGGTCCCCGCAGGCTTCCTGCTGCGACGCCTGCTGATCGAGGTCCCCTTCGTGGCCTTCGCCGTCCTCATGCCCTTCGTCGCCGAAGGCGAGCAGGTCCACGTCCTCGGCCTCTCGCTGAGCGTCTCCGGCCTGTGGGGCGCCTGGAACGTCCTGGCCAAGGGCACCCTCGGCGTGGCCGCCTCCGTCCTGCTCGCCTCCACGACCGAACTGCGCGCCCTGCTGCTGGGCCTCCAGCGCCTGAAGCTCCCGCCGCTGCTGGTCCAGATCGCCTCCTTCATGATCCGGTACGGCGACGTGATCACCGGAGAACTGCGCCGGATGTCCATCGCCCGCCGCTCGCGCGGCTTCGAGGCCCGCGGCGTCCGCCACTGGGGCGTCCTCGCCAAAACCGCGGGCGCCCTCTTCATCCGCTCCTACGAGCGCGGCGAGCGGGTCTACCTCGCGATGGTCAGCCGCGGCTACACCGGCTCGATGCCGGTGATCGACGACGTCACGGCCAGCCGCGCCCAGTGGGCGTACGCGGCCGTGCTCCCGGTGACGGCCCTCGCCGTCTGTCTGATGGGATGGACGCTGTGACCGCTCCCTCCGCTTCCGCTTCCGCTTCCGCCGCCGTCTCCGCGTCGCCCGTGCCCTCCCTGGAGGTGGCCGGCGTCGCCTACGCCTACCCCGACGGGCACCAGGCCCTCTTCGGGGTCGACCTCACCGTCGCCGCGGGGGAGCGGGTCGCCCTGCTCGGCCCCAACGGCGCCGGCAAGACCACCCTCGTGCTCCACCTCAACGGCATCCTCGGCGGCGGGGTCGGCACCGTGACCGTCGCCGGGCTGCCCGTGCAGAAGCGCAACCTCGCCGAGATCCGCCGCCGGGTCGGCATCGTCTTCCAGGACCCCGACGACCAGCTCTTCATGCCGACCGTCCGCGAGGACGTGGCCTTCGGCCCGGCGGCGGCCGGCCTGCGCGGCGCCGAACTGGAGGAGCGGGTCCGCGAGGCCCTCGACCTGGTCGGCATGGCCGACTTCGCCGACCGTCCGCCGCACCACCTCTCCTTCGGGCAGCGCCGCCGGGTGGCCGTGGCGACCGTACTGGCGATGCGCCCCGAGATCCTCGTCCTGGACGAGCCCTCCTCCAACCTCGACCCCGCCTCGCGCCGCGAGCTCGCCGACATCCTGCGCTCGCTGGACGTGACCGTGCTGATGGTCACCCACGACCTGCCGTACGCGCTGGAACTCTGCCCGCGCTCGGTGATCCTCAGCGAGGGCGTCATCGCCGCCGACGGCCGCACCCTCGACCTGCTGTGCGACGAGGCCCTGATGGGCGCCCACCGGCTGGAGCTGCCCTTCGGCTTCGACCCGCGCTCGGTGACCGTGGCATAAGCGCCGGCCTGCGGTTGTTGCCCCGGACGTGAACATCCAGGGTGTGGTGACCGAGGGCTTCGAGCCCGTCCGAGACGCCTTCGCGCGCAATTTCGAGGTGCTGGGGGACCGGGGTGCGGCCGTCGCCGTCTACCGGGACGGCCACCAGGTCGTCGACCTGTGGGGCGGCACCAAGGACGCCGACGGCACCGAGCCCCGGACCCCCTGGAGCGAGGACACCGCGCAGATCGTGCGCTCCGCCACCAAGGGCGTGGCCGCCGCCGTGCCGCTGCTCCTGCACCAGCGCGGACTGCTGGACCTGGACGCGCCCGTGGGCTCGTACTGGCCGGAGTTCAAGGCGGGCGGCAAGGAGCGGACCCTGGTCCGCCACCTGCTCGCCCACCAGGCCGGGGTGCCCGCGCTGGACCGCGGACTCACCATGGAGCAGGCGGTGGACGGGGTCACCGGCGCGCGCGCCGTCGCCGCGCAGCGGGCCCACTGGGAACCCGGCACCGCGCACGGCTACCACGCCCAGACCTTCAGCTGGCTGGTGTCCGAGCTGGTGCTGCGGGCGACCGGCCGCACGGTGGGCGGGATCCTCGCCGAGGAGATCGCCGAGCCGCTGGGACTGGACTTCTGGATCGGCCTGCCGGAGGACCAGGCGCACCGGGTGGGCCGGGTGGCCCCGGTCGAGCCCCCGGCGAGTGCGGGCCTGCTGAAGACCCGGCCGAGGAGAAACGTTTCGGAGGCCTATGCGGACCCGGAGTCCCTCACCCGCCGCGCCTTCGCCGCCATCGACCCCCAGCCCGACGAGAACGACCCCGTGTACCAGGCCGCCGAACTGCCCGGTTCCTCCGGCATCGGCACGGCCCGCGCCCTGGCCCGCTTCTACGGGGCCACCATCGGGGTGGTCGAGGACGGCGCCCGGGTCTTCACCCCGGCGACGACCGCCCTCGCCGGTACGGAGTTCGCTTCCGGCGCCGACCGGGTACTGGTCGTGGGCACCCGCTTCGGCCCGGGGTACATGCTGCACGGCCCGGCCTCGCCGCTGCTGTCCCCGGCCTCCTTCGGGCACCCGGGACGGGGCGGCTCACTGGCGTTCGCTGACCCGGAGGCGGGCATCGGCTTCGGCTACGTGACGAACTCCCACGCCAAGTCGGTCACGGCCGACCCCCGCGCCCAGTCCCTGGTCCGCGCGCTGCGCACCTGCCTCTGACCTCCGCGGGCGCCTCCGCCCGGCCTCCGCGGGCGCCTACGCCCGGCCTCTGCGGCCTCGCGGGCCCGGTGCGGCCCCGCGAGGCCGCACCGGGCGGGGCCGCGCGTCAGGAGTTGAGCACCCGGGCGACGATCGGGCCCGCCGCGTCGGCACCGTGGCCGCCGCCCTCGACCATCGCCGCGGCGGCCACGTCGCCGCTGAAGCCGGTGAACCAGCTGTCGGGGGCGGCCGCGCCGTCGACCTCCGCCGAGCCGGTCTTCGCGCCCTTGTCGGAGCCGTGGACCGAGGACATCGCCCCGGCGGCCGTGCCGCTCGTGGCGGTCTGCCGCATCATCTGGACCAGCTGCGCCGAGACCCCGGGCGCCAGCCGGCGGGAGGCCGTGGCCAGGGTGCGTCCGTCCAGGGAGGCCTTGACGAGCACCGGCTGGCGGAACACGCCGGTGCGGGCCGTGGCCGTGATGGAGGCGATGTTCAGCGGGTTCATCTGGACCGCGCCCTGGCCGATGTACTCGGCCGCCGCCGCGGGACCGGAGGTCCGGGGCACCGTGCCGTCCTGAGAGGGGACGCCCGTCTTCCAGTCCAGCCCGATGCCGAAGGCCTCCCGGGCCACGCTCGGCAGGGCGCCGTTGTCCTTCACGTCGTCGATCAGGCTGATGAAGGCGGTGTTGCAGGATCTGGCGAAGCTGTTCGAGAAGGGCTGTCCCTGCGAGGAGAAGCCGTCCTGGTTGCGGAAGACCTTGCCGTCCCAGGAGGCGGTCGCCGGGCAGGCCGCGGGCCGGTCCGCGGCCACCAGGCCCTTCTCCAGCAGCATCGCCGCCGTCACGATCTTCATGGTGGAGCCGGGGGCCCGCTTGCCCTGCATCGCCGCGTTGAAGCCGTCCCGGCGGTGGTTGGCCACCGCCAGGATGTCGCCGGTGCTCGGCTGGACCGCGACGACCGAGGCCTCGGCGTGGGTGGCGACCGCCTGCTCGGCCGCCGCCTGCACGTCGGCGTCCAGGACGGTCTCGATCTGTCCGGGCTTCCCCTCGACCAGCGTGACCAGGGTCCGCTTGGGGGCGTCGGGGCCGGCGGGTTCGATCCACAGCTCGACGCCGGGGGTGCCGCCGGTCTTCTCCCCGTACGTCTTGCGCAGCGCGTCCAGGACCGGGCCCAGCGACGGGTAGCGCTCCGCCGTGAGTTCCTTGCCGTGCCGGTCCACGGCCTTCACCGGCGGGCTCGCCGGGGTGCCCGCGCGCAGCCGCTCGTCGTGCTGGAGCTGCGGGTGGATCACCGAGGGCTGCCAGTCGACGAGCGGCTTGCCGGTGGTTGCGCCCCGTACGACGGTCAGCCGGGAGTCGTAGACGAGGGGCTTGGTCGCGCCCTGGTAGGAGACCTCGGCCTCGACCTTGAACGGCACGGTGGTGCCGTCGGCGGTGCCGGGGGTGATGACGGCCTTGGAGACGTACGCCGCCGACTTGTAGTCGGCCACCGCCGACTGCGCGGCCTGCGTGTTGTTCGTCAGGGCGGCCGCCGCCCGGTCGTCGCCGGCCGCCCACGCGGCCAGGAAGGCCCGCGCGGTCTCCGCGGTCTCCTTCTCGGTGACGGGCCCGCTCGCCTTCTCCCCGGCCGGCGCGCTGCCGCTCATCGACCCCTTGGCGTCGCCGCCCCCGGCCCCCTCGTCTCCGACCAGGCTGTAGACCCCGTACGCGGTGCCGCCGACCATGGCGAGAAACACCCCGCCGACGATGGCGCCCTTCGCTGCCCCGTTCATGCGTCCCCTCCCCAGGAACCCCCGCTCTCTGAACATGTTCAAAGAACTCCTGGTGGGGACCTTACTCTGTGCGAGCGTGGCGCCACGCTGTTGTTTACCGGACGGCGATGTCGCACGCGTCACACGGTCAACGGCTAGATCCAGGTGTCCAGCCACATGCGGCCGCGCCAGGAGTCCATCGGGAGGGTCTGGCCGGTGTAGATGGGCCAGAAGTAGATGAAGTTCCAGATGATCAGCAGGACCAGGACGCCCGCCCCGATCGCACCCAGGGCGCGGCGGCGTTCGGAGGAGCCCGCCGGGCCCAGCAGGGCGCCGATCATCATCGCCACGGCCAGGCACAGGTACGGGACGAAGACCACCGCGTAGAAGTAGAAGATGGTCCGCTCCTGGTAGTTGAACCAGGGCAGCAGGCCGGCGCCCAGCGCGCAGGCGATGGCGCCCGCCCGCCAGTCACGGCGGAAGAACCAGCGCCACAGCACGTACAGCAGCGCGAAGCAGCCCGCCCACCACAGCAGCGGGGTGCCCAGGGCCAGGACCTCGCGGGCGCACTTGCCCGCCTCGGTCGCCGGGCAGCCGTCGGTGCCGGGGGAGGGGGACTCGTAGAAGTAGGAGACGGGCCGGCCCAGGATCAGCCAGCTCCACGGGTTCGACTCGTAGGTGTGGCCCGAGGTCAGGCCCACGTGGAACTTGTAGACCTCGGTCTCGTAGTGCCACAGGCTGCGCAGCCACTCCGGGAGGAAGGACAGCGGGCTGTTCTGGTCGTACTTGGCGGCCCAGTCGCGGAAGTAGCCGCCCTTGCCGTTGTCCGGGCTCAGGATCCAGCCCGCCCAGGAGGCCAGGTACACGCCGACGGCCACCGGCACCGTCGAGAGGAAGGCCGGCAGCGCGTCCCGGCGCAGCATCGCCGCGTACGGGGCGCCCGCGCCGGCGGTGCGGCGGGCGGCCGCGTCCCACAGCACGGTCAGGACGCCGAAGAAGGCCAGCACCACCAGGCCGTTCCACTTCGTGCCGAAGGCCAGTCCCAGGCAGACGCCGGCCAGCAGCCGGTACGGGCGCAGGCCCAGCCGCAGGTTCCGCGCGATGTCCTGGTCGGGGCGGGCCCGGCCGTCCTCGTCGAGCGGGAGCGCCGCCGCGAGCCGGGCGCGGGCCTTGTCGCGGTCGATGACCAGTGCCCCGAAGGCCGCCAGTACGAAGAACATGAGGATGAGGTCGAGGAGGGCCGTGCGGCTCATCACCAGGTGCAGGCCGTCAACCGCGAGCAGCGCGCCGGCCAGGCAGCCGAGGAAGGTGGAGCGGAAGAGCCGGCGGCCGATCCGGCACAGCATCAGCACCGACAGGGTGCCGAGCAGGGCCGTCATGAACCGCCAGCCGAAGGGATCGAAGCCGAACATCCACTCGCCGAGCCCGATCACCCATTTGCCGACGGGCGGGTGCACGACGTAGCCGGGGTCCAGGGGGAGCGGCACGCCGTCGGGATTCGCGAGGATCGACTTGTCGATATCCTTGGGCCAACTGGCTTCGTAGCCCTGGCGGATCGTCGCCCAGGCGTCCTTGGCGTAGTACGTCTCGTCGAATATCACCGCCTTCGGGCTGCCCAGGTGGGTGAACCGCAGCACCCCGGCCACCAGCGTCACCAGCAGCGGCCCGGCCCACGCCATGAACCGCTGCCAGGTGTGCCGGCTCGCCTCCGGGACCCCGAGCGCCGTCCAGAGCTGCCCGGACGGGCGGGCGTACGGGGGCACCAGGCGGGTGCGGACATCGGCGGGCGGCGCGGCCGGCGCGTAGCCGAAGCCCCGCAGGCGGCGCAGCCAGAGGGACGGCTCGGGCGCGGAGTCGCCCGCGCCCGGCGGGACGGGCGGGGCCCCCGCGGGGCTGGGCGGCGGCGTCGCGGTACTGGTCACCGGGTCATCGTAGGGAACGCCCCTGTGGAGCCCCAGCCCCCACGTGGGTCGGGAGGTGCGAAGTCGGACCGGAGCGGGTGTGTCGCGCGGGGCGGACGAGCGGCCCCGAGCCGCGCCGGGACCGATGAGAAGATGGCGGGGTGACAGCTGAACAGGCCCGCGGTACCGAAGCCACCTCCCCGACCGACGGCGTGCTCGTCCTCGCCGGGACTCCCATCGGGGACCTCGCCGACGCCCCGCCCCGGCTCGGCGCCGAGCTGGAGCGGGCCGATGTGATCGCCGCCGAGGACACCCGGCGGCTGCGCCGGCTGACGCAGGGGCTCGGCGTGCACACCACCGGGCGGGTGCTGTCGTACTTCGAGGGCAACGAGTCCGCCCGGACCCCGGAGCTCGTCGAGGCCCTGGAGGCCGGCAAGCGGGTGCTGCTGGTGACGGACGCCGGGATGCCCTCGGTCTCCGACCCCGGCTACCGGCTGGTCGCCGCCGCCGTGGAGAAGGACCTCAAGGTCACGGCCGTGCCCGGGCCGTCCGCCGTACTCACCGCGCTCGCGCTGTCCGGGCTGCCGGTGGACCGCTTCTGTTTCGAGGGGTTCCTGCCGCGCAAGGCGGGCGAGCGCCTGGGCCGGCTGCGCGAGGTCGAGGGCGAGCGGCGCACGCTCGTCTACTTCGAGGCGCCGCACCGGCTCGACGACACCCTGGCGGCGATGGCCGAGGTCTTCGGGGCGGACCGGCGGGCCGCCGTCTGCCGGGAGCTGACCAAGACCTACGAGGAGGTCAAGCGCGGCGGGCTCGGCGCCCTCGCGGTGTGGGCGGCCGACGGGGTCCGCGGGGAGATCACCATCGTGGTCGAGGGCGCCCCGGCGGCCGTGCCGGGTGACGTGGACGCCGAGGAGCTGGTGCGGCGGGTGCGGGTGCGCGAGGAGGCGGGGGAGCGGCGCAAGGAGGCCATCGCCGCGGTCGCGGCGGAGGCAGGGCTACCCAAGCGCGAGGTCTTCGACGCGGTCGTCGCGGCAAAGAATGCGACTCAAAAGATGCCGTAGGTCGGTAAAGAGCCGCCCTGAAAAGCAAAGCTCAGACCGTGCACCGGCGTCTTTTGGCATGACTGGCCCAAAGACGGTCCAACACTGGACAGGGCCTGATGCGCTCCCGCCCGAAGAGGCGTCCACTGGCAATGGCACCAGTGGAACAAGAGGAGCTGGCATGAGTGAGATCGCAGACACCCCGGTACCCGCACCCCTGGCCGTATCGGACGCCGTATCCACACCTGCCGTGCAGACCGTGCACGAGGCGTACTCCTTCGCGTGCATGAAGTGCGGGTACGGGTGGGAGCAGGCCTACGCGATAGAACACCACGTCGACGGCAAGGGTCAGCCGTTCATCATGTACATGGTCAACGGCGAGCGGGTGCCCTCCCCGCTGTCCAACCCCACCTGCCTGAACTGTGGCGGGCACGTCGTACGGATCATGCGGGCGGGGCAGGTCTCCTCGGTGCTCGGCATGCTCGACCAGCTCTACCACCACCGCGTCGCACCCGGGATCGCCGGGCCGGTGCCGGCCGGCGCCGACGTCCCGCGGACCCCGAAGCCGCGCAGGCCCGCACCGCTGCACGACGCCCCGGGGCCGGTCGCGGTCGACGCGCCGGAGCAGCGCCGGAGCTGGTTCTCCCGTCTGCTGGGGCGGCTGCGCCGGTCATAAGATCGGCCGTATGACACGCGATGACAAGACGGGGGCGAAGGACACGCCGCCACCGCTGCCCGAACCCCTCCGGGTGGCGGTGGCGGACTCGCACACCCACCTCGACATGCAGGCCGGCACGGTCGAGGAGGGCCTGGCGAAGGCCGCTTCCGTGGGCGTGACCACCGTCGTCCAGGTGGGCTGCGACGTGAAGGGCTCGCGGTGGGCCGCCGAGACCGCCGCCGTCCACCCGAACGTCCACGCGGCGGTGGCCCTGCACCCGAACGAAGCCCCCCGGATCGTCCACGGCGACCCGGACGGCTGGTCCCGCCAGGGCGCGCGGACCGGCGGCGGCGAGGCGGCCCTCGACGAGGCCCTGGCCGAGATCGAGGCGCTGGCCGCGCTGGACCACGTCAAGGCGGTCGGCGAGACCGGACTGGACCACTTCCGCACCGGGCCGGAGGGGATGGCCGCGCAGGAGCGTTCCTTCCGGGCCCACATCGAGATCGCCAAGCGGCGGGGCAAGGCGCTGGTCATCCACGACCGCGACGCCCACGCGGACGTGCTGCGCGTGCTGCGGGAGGAGGGCGCGCCCGAGCGGACCGTCTTCCACTGCTACTCGGGCGACGCCGAGATGGCCCGCGAGTGCGCGGCCGCCGGGTACTACATGTCCTTCGCCGGCACCGTCACCTTCAAGAACGCGGCGCCGCTGCGCGAGGCCCTCGCCGTGGCCCCGCTGGAGCTGGTGCTGGTGGAGACCGATGCCCCCTACCTCACTCCGGCGCCCTACCGCGGACGGCCCAACGCGCCGTACCTCATTCCGCTGACGGTACGGGCGATGGCGGCGGTCCGCGGCATCGACGAGGACGCCATGGCCACGTCGCTGGCCGCCAACACGGCGCGCGCCTTCGACTACTGACACACCTGTTCGTCCGACACGCTGCGTGGTCGAACGGCTTTGGTGCGTGACGGCCGCTCCCGCTAGGGTGCCGTGCCCGAACCAGCCGGGGCCGGACCAGTGGAGCGAGCGACGTGAGCGATACGCAGGGCAGTCACCGCCGTACCCCCTGGCCGGACCCCGCCCCGGCCGCCGCGCCCGAGGGGCCCGCGAGGTCGGGTCCGGGGGCCGGAGCGGGGCCCGGCCGGGCGTTCGGGGACGACCGGGCGTTCGGGGACGGCCRCATGCTCGGGGACGGCCGGGCGCTCGGGGACGACCGGGCCTTCGACGCCGGTCCGGCCTTCGGCCCCGGCCCCGGCGCCGGCCCCGGCCCCGGCCCCGGCGCCGGCTCCGGCTCCGGCCTGGGCGCTGGCCCAGCCTCCGGCTTCGGCCCAGGCTTCGGTACAGGCCCGGGTTCCGGCTTCGGCTCAGGCGCCGGCCCGGGCTCCGGCTTCGGCCCCGGCGCCGGTCCGGGGTCCGGCTTCGGCCCGGGCCCCGGCCCCGGGGTCGATTCCGGATACACCCCGGGCCCCGGTCCCGGCTCCGGTCCCGCCCACCACCCCGGGTCCGAGGCCGGGGTGCCCGCTCCCCGGGGTGGGGGTGAGGGGCGGCGGGCCGGGCGTCGCCGCAAGGGGGCCGACCGGGAACCCGCCGCGGCCCCGGCCGGCGGCCCCGGC